>CAYNIU010000215.1:0-3364 GCA_964397365.1 uncultured Methylomarinum sp.
GGATTTTCTCCAAACCAACAGAGTGGTAGATAATGTCGAAAAGTATTCATAATGGTTAAAGACTTTTAGTTATTATTAATTATATGTCTCGGTTATATCGTTTGCCACGTTATAGCTGTTATTATGGTAATGACTGAACTGGTCATTCAGCGATTGAACCAGGTCTTTGCATTGCTCAAGTAAATGAGCCAATTTTTTACGAGTTTTATTGTTTTTTGCAACAGGACTTTTTACAGGTAATAAAATACGCCAGAAGGACAGGCTTTTTTCAAACAAACCAGACAGATTCTCGGGTATATTGAGTTGTTTTTGCCGCTCATGTAGTCTGTTGATAATAAATTTTGCATGTACACGGCTAATAATTAAATGTAAGGGAACCAGAATAGCGATCAGAGTCAATAGAAAAACAGGGCCGATGATCGGATCAAAAAACAAATCAACTATACCGAAAGTAATTTCACCGAAAAGAATCAGGGTTATGACAAATCCAAGGATAATCAATGTGGTGGTATTTGTTCTGTCTTTCCAGGTGGAAATGGCTTCTTCAACTTCAGGAAACAGAACATCATCAATGTTACGAATACTTTTTTCCAGCGAGTTCAGCACTCTATAAGAACGGTCATTTTCAATATTAATGATACGGTTATCAATACTTGAGGTATCGCCAGAATCGCTCAAAACAACGAATTGCCCGGTATTAATGCCCAGTTTGGCCAGCCGTCTTTGCCAGGATGATATGATTTCGTTAGTTTTATTCTGATCCAGGCTGATTTCAGAGTGATCTATAATATATAGAAATTTGTTTGAATCCTGATATTCTATAATGTTGTTCAAGGTCTCATTAATGAGATCCGCTTCGGCATCAAACAGATCAGTAAAGACCAAAACCAAATCAGACATATCAATAACGCGTTTGCGCAATAACGGATTGACCGCATTTTCTGACTGGATACCTAAGACCGGGGTATCAATGAGCAATTTGCCTTTTAGAGCCTCGCTATTGGTGGTAACCAGTTCAAGATAAGCATTGATTCTATGACCTTCACCTTTGGCAATCCGTTCTATGTCTTGACTGACTTGATAAAAAGGAAGACGGTGATCAGCGTCCACAGCAGTACCCGGTAGCGTTGTAGTGGTTTTCTGTGGAGAGTATTGCAGAACGGTAAATTTATGACTGGTGGAATTTAAGTGAGTGCCTAAATAACGATTAATGAAGTCATTTTTTGCCGAAGAATGTCCTCCCAGTGTACTGATAATCGGCCACCATGAACTTTTACGGGCGGTGCTTTCATCATTATCAATCAATCCCATATCGTATTCCAATTGATCGAGGTCATGAAATATTTTGCCTGCTTTTTGCAAAACAGGATTGCTGGCGGCAAAATATCTTTCAAGATTAACAAGGTGCTTGCTTACTGTTTTTTCAGCCATCAGATTTAAGCCTTCTTTATTGTTACCGGTGATTTTAGCAGAAATAAAGTATACACCGTCAATGTTGAAAGACATAAACAATGTCGTCACTTTTTTAACAGTCTGTGGATAAGGAAATTTATTGATTCAGGTTTGAACAAAGAATTTCTCATAAACTGTGCAGTGAAGGTGGCCGGTGTTAAGGTTGTTAACTTTGAATAGTCAATTAAGACAGGCATTCAACTGATATTTTCAGGATACAATACGGACTGAGGAAGGGATGGCATGATTAAAAACGGTATCTTTTTTTTGTTTTTAGTGCTGTTGGCGCTGGGTTTCTGGTATAGCGCTGATTTTAAAATTATTGCTTCCGGCATTGCAATATTTTTATTGGGTATGATTTCCCTGCAAAGAGGGTTTGGTTTTTTTACAGGCGGCATTCTGGAAAAAGTGTTGCGGACTATTACGGACAGTCTGATCAGGCGGTTGTGTTTTGGTATTGTGACCACCATGATGATGCAATCCAGCTCATTATTGTCGGTGTTGATCATTTCTTTTATCAGCGCCGGTTTACTGGATCTTGCCGCCGGAATCGGAATTATATTTGGCGCCAATCTTGGTACGACAACTGGTGCGTGGTTGGTAGCCGGTTTTGGCATTAAAGTGAATATTTCCGCTTATGCCATGCCTCTGCTGGTTTTCGGGGTGTTGTTGATGCTGAATAAATCAAAAAACCTGCAAGGGGTAGGATATATTCTGAGTGGAATCGGTTTTTTGTTTTTAGGTATTTATTATATGAAAGAAGGCTTTGATGCCTTCAAAAATACAATTGATTTGACTGAATATGCCATGACCGGAGTACAAGGTCTGGTCGTGTTTGTGATTTTGGGCGTATTGACTACGATAATTATCCAGTCTAGCGATGCGACGATGGTGTTAATTATTACTGCTTTGGCAACGCAGCAGATTACTTACCAAAACGCCTTGGCGCTGGCGATAGGCGCTAATATAGGGACAACCATTACGGCAATTTTGGGTTCCTTGAGCGCCAATATAAAAGGTAAGCGTCTGGCTGCTGCTCATTTGCTGTTTAATGTTTTTACAGGACTGCTGGCAATCATACTGCTGAATCAATTAGTCTGGCTGGTTGACCGGTTTTGTGAGCTGGTGGGAATAGCATCCGATGATTATGCCTTGAAGTTGGCGGCGTTTCACTCTTTGTTTAATCTGGTTGGCATTAGTGTTATGTTGCCGTTAGCGCAACCGTTAGCCCGATTGTTGGAAACAGTGATGGTTGAAAAAAGAGTGACGCTTGATAAACCGAATTATTTGACGCGTTCAGCATTACAATATCCGGATACTGCCGTTAAAGCGGTGCAACAGGAAAGCAAACATTTATACGCGAATTCGTTACACATTATTTTAAAGACATTAGGGTTGCATCGGCGGGACGTTTATTCCTCACAAGATTTGAATACTGTGATGGCCTGGAATAAACACATAGCCGAATACAATGTTGATGAGGCATATGACCGCCATATTAAAGTGATATATAGCGCCATTATAGAGTTTATCAGTCAGGCGAGGTTTAACTGGGAAGTTGAACAATCCGGTCGTTTGCACTGGTTACGCGAAGCTAATCTGAAACTGGTTGAGGCGGTCAAAGGAATGAAACATCTGCAAAAAAATCTGTTAAAAACTAACCTGTCTAGTAACCAGTATCTGCTAGCTGAATATGAGCGGATTCGTTATCAGATAGCACGGCTGGTTCGCGATCTGGAAAAGATAAGAAACAGCACTGAGGTGGATGAATTGCCGTTGTTGTCATTGGGTATGCTTAAAGGCAGAATCAAAGAACAGCGGCAGTTTTCCATGGAAACCATAGAAAAATTGATCAGGGAACGAAAGATAAGTCCTGAAGCGGGGACATCATTACTGAATGACAATGCCTATG
>CAYNIU010000216.1:0-3321 GCA_964397365.1 uncultured Methylomarinum sp.
CCCAGCGCTCTAAATAAAACCGGACTGAATTTTTTCAGGATCATTTCAACCAGTTGTACTGAAGAGGCAATAACGGCGATGTAACTGATTAAGCGTAGAAATTCCAGTTTAAATTCAATCAATAGTGTATTGATTCCGTAAGCGCAAATAGAACTGATAAACATGACAAAGGCAGTCGCCAGACTCATGTTAAAAGCAGTATCACGTTTTCCGGAAACGCCGACAAATGGACACAATCCTAAAAACATGGCCAACACGAAATTGTTAATCAGGAATGCGCTAAGGAAGATAAAGCTGAGTGATTCGGGATTCATGATCGTTTCTTTAATGTTGTTGTGGAACAGTACAGTGTGATGCAGCGCTGGCAGCAATTAACTTACCGGTTTTTCGTTGTTCAAGGTAATTGATCAATAACAACCAGCAGCCCAGCACAATAAAACCGCCTGGGGGTAGAATCATAATTACCCAGGGTTCAAAATTGGCGTTGAAAATCTGGATGCCCAATAATTGGCCTGCGCCTAATAATTCACGTATTCCGCCCAGCATGATCAGCGCCAGAGAAAACCCCAATCCCATACCTAAGGCGCTGATGACTGATTTGCCAAAGGAGTTTTTGGACGCATAGGCTTCTGCGCGCCCCAAAATCAGACAGTTCACCACAATCAGTTGAATAAATGCGCCCAGTTTGTTGTATAAATCCAGGCTGATGGCTTGAATAATATAGTCAACCAGGGTCACAAAAGTGGCGATGATAACAATATAAGTGGTGATTCTGACCTGTTTGGGAATAAAGTTTCTTAAGGCGGAAACCAGCGCATTGGAACACACCAGTACGAACAGTGTTGCCGTGCCCATACCCAGAGAGTTTTCCACCGTATTGGTGACAGCCAGTACCGGGCATAAACCCAGCATCATCACAAATACCGGGTTCTCTTTCCACAGTCCGGCGGTAAATACGTCCAGTGTCAGCGGTGGTTCCTGTTTATTGGTTTTAATCATGTGACCTCGCTTGTTGGTTTATGGCGGCCTGTTCTAACAGACTCAAATTTTTGGCAATGACAGGATGCAGGCTTTGTCCGCTTTTATTCAACATGCGACCAACAGCGTTCGATGTGATCGTTGACCCGGAAATAGCGTCAATTTCCCACGGGTGGTGTTTGCTGCCGTGACGAACCGTTTTAATGACATGGATCAATGCCGTTTGTGCGGCATTCACTTTACCATCAAGACAATTAAAATTGGCCAGAAAATCCTCATTGCTGGTAATTTGTGTGCCGAAACCCGGTGTTTCCGTACTTTTTAACACATCGAAACCGGTAATGCAGCCCGTGTACGGATTATAACCATACAATATTTTGACTGTGTCCTGATAGCCCTGCGCCGCTGCAGGCAGAGCTGTGCCGACCAGTTGATTATCTTTGCCATAGCCGGCATAGATGAGTTTCCCTTCGGCTTTATCATGACTCAACAGCAGCCGCTCACCTTTGACCTGGAAAGTCAGTCGCTTGTCAGCCTTGGGTAATACTTTAAAAATAGCCCGCTCGGTGGCAATACGCTGATTTTCAGCAATGATCGGTTTAGTATATTCATAAACCAATACCACCAGTAGGCCGGAGAGCATGGCAACCACTGCCAGGGTAACAATTAATGAGGCGCTGGAAGGCAGACCGGGAACGGCTTGATGTGGTTTACTCATGGTTTGTGTTCCTTTTTACGGGCGCCGTAGATGCGGGGTTGGGTGTATGATTCAATCAGCGGTGTGGCGGCATTGCCAAATAAAATGGCATACATTACCGCTTCGGTTAATCCGCCAAATAAACGAATGATGACGGTTAAAAAACCAACCAGCAGACCGAATACGAAAATGCCTAAAGGTGTGACCGGCGAGGCCACCATATCACTGGCCATGAACACGGCGCCGAACATCAGGCCACCGGACAATAGCATAAATACTGGAGTCGGATATTGGCTTGCGTCGATTAAATAGAATAATTCTGCAGAAACAGCAGTTCCGAAAATGACGGCCGCCGGAATGCGCCAGTCCAGCATTTTTCTGCAGGCCAGATAAGTGCCGCAAATTAAAATCAGTAACGCCGAGGTTTCACCGGTTGAACCTGCGGTCAGTCCCATAAACAGATCAATGCTGTCGGTCATGATACCCTGGAATTTCATCAAGGCCAGCGGCGTTGCGCCGCTAAAACCGTCTACAGCAACCTGTGAACTCCAATCCGCTGTAGTGACCGGTTTCATAAACGGCATAGCGAGACTGGAAGGGATAAATTCGACAAAGCGGTTGACAGCATGGGCCGGTGTCCAGGTGGTAATGGCTACCGGAAAAGCTGCTTGTACAAAAGCACGCCCCACCAGCGCCGGGTTAAACACATTAAAACCAATGCCGCCGAACAGGGTTTTGCCCATGGCAATAGCGACAAAGCCGCCAACAGCCCCCATCCATAGCGGAAAACCAGGGGGCAGAGTCATGGATAACAACATGCCGGTGATGATGGCGCTGGCATCGGTAATGGTGGTTTTTTTAGCAGACAAGCGGCAAAACAGGTGTTCGGTCAGAACGCATGACAGGGTTGTGGTGATGATTAACGCCAGAGCGCTGATACCGAATTGATACACTGAAAAAACTGCCAAAGGCAGCAGGGCGTAGACCACATTGCGCATAATCTGGGCGACAGTCGGCGCTTTACGAATATAAGGCGACGTGCGCAGATCAATTTTCGGATTATGTTTAGCCATGTTGTATATGTCTTTCTCTATTCAGAGTTTTAGCGATTCTGAAATATTGCACCAATGGGATATTGGAAGGGCAGACATAGCTGCAACAGCCGCATTCAAAACAATCATTCAGGTGATATTGTTCCTCCATGACATCGTAACGTCTTTTGACTGCAAGTTGTCCCAGTTCTGACGGATTCAGGTTAATCGGGCACGCTTGCAGACACATGGAACATTTAATACAAGGTTGAATATCATCGCGTTTGCTGGCGCGTTTGTCCAATACCAGTACCGCTCCGGTTCCTTTGGTGACCGGTGTATCCAGTGATGAAGCCGGCAATCCCATCATCGGCCCACCCAGAATTAATTCCGCTTCTTCACCGTTAAAACCGGCAAAATCCAGGATATATTTTAAAGGCGTGCCAATAGGGACAATATAGTTGCCCGGTCTTTCCAGATCATCACCGGTTACGGTAATGATTCTTTCAATCAGTCCCTGCCTTTTTGGCAATAATGCGCCTAGTTCTGCCAGGGTGGCGACATTGAATATCGCCAAACCAATTTCTGAGGGCAGACCGCGTGAAGGAATTTCCA
>CAYNIU010000217.1:0-3280 GCA_964397365.1 uncultured Methylomarinum sp.
TTTTCTGTTTTATCGGCATCCCCCGACCAATTTCTGATACGAATTTTAAAGTGATTGGCGACAATCGCACCCCGTTTTAATTTTCGCGTATGGCGGGTTATTTGCTGTATGCTGATATTTTCCGTTTGAATTTGTGTCCAGTCAGGATCTTCCCTGCCCGGCAACCAGACACTGAACCATTGAACAGTCCTGGCATGACGATCTTTTAAACCGGCAAAACCTATATCTCGTTGTCTGACCCCGGCGAAACGCGCCAGTAAACGGGCAACATATTCGGTATTTTCACCGCATTTCTCAATCTGCAAAAATACATGTTCACCGGAACCATCTGCCGTAAAAGATAGGATTTCTTCGACAACGAAGTCGTCGTGAATGGTTTTAATTTCTCCCGTACCTGAAGGCTCTCCATAAGCGTAAGGCCATTCAGGAATGGAAAAGTCCACTTGCAAGTCCAAAGATTATTTCTCAACCAAGGTAATCGCCTGTACGGCTATACCTTCTTTGCGGCCTTCAAAGCCTAATTTTTCAGTGGTGGTGGCTTTTACGTTAATACAATCCACATCAACACTTAAGTCTTCAGCAATATTTTTGCACATCGCGGTGATATGAGGAGCCATTTTAGGGGCCTGGGCAATAATGGTAATGTCGGCATTCACCAGTTGATAGCCTTTATCCTGCACAATAGTGTAAACATGACGTAATAAAACGCGACTGTCTGCGCCTTTAAATTCAGGGTCAGTATCTGGAAAGTGTTTGCCTATATCACCCAGGGCAGCAGCCCCTAGCAAGGCGTCACACAAGGCATGTAACACCACATCGCCGTCAGAATGAGCTTCCAGGCCTTTTTCATAATCAATTTTGACGCCGCCTAAAATGACCTCTCCACCCTCTTTAAAACGGTGTACATCGTAACCTTGTCCAACTCTTATCATTGTTGCTCCATATAAAACTGTGCTAATGCCAAATCTTCCGGACGGGTAATTTTAATATTATCCGGCCGGCCTTCGACAATTTTAGGCTGATAGCCTTTTAACTCCAGCGCACTGGATTCATCGGTAATAGCCGGATTGCCTTGCGCTTCCTGCAAGGCATCCCTGAGCATACCGTAGCGAAACATCTGCGGCGTCAACGCCCGCCAGACATGACTGCGATCTATCGTTCCGGTAATACGGCCATCATCAACATGTTTCAGAGTATCATGAGATAACAAAGCCAACAGTCCTCCCACCGCCTCATTATTTAGGCTATCAATTAAATGGTGTATATCTTCTGTAGTTAAACATGGCCGGGCGGCATCATGAACCAACACCCAGTCATTGTCATCGGCCTGTCCCCGCAAAGATTTTAAGGCTGACAACACCGAATCTGCACGTTCCTTACCACCAGGCGCGGTAATAACTTGTTGATGGCTGGATAGTTCCAGTTCAGGCCAATAGGGATCTTCTGGTGAAATTGCGACGACAACTGCTGAAAAAACGTCAGCTTGCAACAATCGGAAAAGTGTTTGTTCTATAACGGTTTTGCC
The DNA here is from genome assembly GCA_964397365.1 of uncultured Methylomarinum sp. Classification (GTDB taxonomy): domain Bacteria; phylum Pseudomonadota; class Gammaproteobacteria; order Methylococcales; family Methylomonadaceae; genus Methylomarinum. The sequence continues at coordinate 1,526 of CAYNIU010000217.1, forward strand.
TGCTAAAGGCAAATACTGTTTGGGTCTGTCCGCCTGCATGCGTTTGCCAACGCCTGCGGCAGGAACTACAGCCCAGTGTTTTAGTTGATAAGTCATCATTCCAGCACCTGAAAAAAAGTTTCATTTTCCCTAATCATCCCCAGTTCATAACGGGCACGTTCTTCAATAGCTTCCTGACCTTTTCTTAAGTCCTTGACTTCGGCATAAAGGGCTTTATTACGTTCTTCCTTTTCCTGCGCTTCCTTGTTTAAAGTATCCAGATGCTGCTGATATTCCTGAATCTGCTGAATACTGGCATCACCAAGCCATAGCCGATACTGCAGATGTATAATCAACAGAATAATGATTGCGATGAGAATTTTAATGATTGCGCCCCCATCAATAAATACAGGCTATACCATCGTTAACGATGGCATAGCCTTATATGTCGAGTTACGCTACGCTAACCCAACCTACCCGAGATTAAAGCATTTTGAAAGCGCTACGACCTGCGTAAACAGCTTTATCTCCCAACTCGTCCTCGATTTTCATCAGACGATTGTATTTTGCGATACGGTCAGAACGACTCAGCGAACCGGTTTTAATTTGTCCTGTACCTGTGGCAACAACCAGATCTGCGATGGTAGTATCTTCAGTCTCACCTGAACGATGTGAAACGACAGCAGAATAACCGGCATCTTTCGCTGTACTGATGGCTTCCAGTGTTTCTGTCAGCGTACCGATTTGGTTAACTTTAATCAGGATGGAATTACCAATCCCTTTTTCGATACCTTCCTTCAGGATTTTAGGATTGGTTACGAACAAATCATCGCCTACCAACTGGATTTTATCACCCAGTTTGTCAGTGTGGATTTTCCACCCGTCCCAGTCATTTTCATCCATACCGTCTTCGATAGAGATTATCGGATATTTTTCTACCCAATCCACGAAAAAATCAGTCATTTCATTGGAATCAAAACTTCTGCCTTCTGAAGTCAATTCATATCGTCCATTTTTGAAGTATTCAGAACTCGCGGCATCCATACCCAGATAAATATCTTCACCTGCTTTATAACCGGCTTTTTCAATCGCCTCCAGAATCACTTCAATGGCCTCTTCATTGGAAGACAGGTTTGGAGCAAAGCCGCCTTCGTCACCGACTGTAGTCGCCAATCCTTTTGCTTTTAATACTTTAGCCAGATTATGAAAAACTTCCGCTCCATAGCGGATCGCTTCGCGGAAAGTTGGAGCGCCAACCGGAAGAATCATAAATTCCTGCAAATCGACACTGTTATCCGCATGGGAACCACCGTTAATAATATTCATCATCGGTACGGGTAAAATGAATTCACCTGAAGTATTCAGATAACGATACAAAGGTATATTGCCATCTTTAGCCGCCGCATGAGCCGCCGCCATAGATACGCCTAAAATAGCATTAGCGCCCAGACGACCTTTATTGTCAGTACCGTCCAGTTCAATCATTTTATGATCAAGAGCCGCCTGATCCGCTGCATCCATACCCACAACAGCTTCACGAATTTCAGTGTTTACGAATTCAACGGCTTTTAAAACACCTTTTCCCAGATAACGGGATTTATCGCCATCGCGCAATTCGATAGCTTCACGTTCCCCGGTTGAAGCACCAGAGGGTACCATCGCAGTACCCACAACACCGGACGCTAAAGTGACTTCCGCTTCAACGGTTGGATTACCGCGCGAATCTAAAACTTCACTTGCTTTAACATTTACTATTTCAGCCATTATTTCTTTGCC
>CAYNIU010000218.1:0-3279 GCA_964397365.1 uncultured Methylomarinum sp.
CTTTACAAGCTTGTGGATAATCTTTGGCTTTTTGAATATCCTTAACGGTAATCATACCCCGTAAATAAAAAGCATCATTGACAACCAGTACTTTTTCGATACGGTGTTTATGCAATAATGCTATCGCTTCATCTTTATGATCCGCTGACTCATTTACCGTAATCAACCTTTCCTTTGGGGTCATTACTGAAGTGACAGGTTCATCCAATCGTGATTCAAAACGCAAATCCCGACTGGTCACTATGCCCACCAGTTTTTCTCCATCAACCACTGGTACACCGGAAATATTTTTAGCGCGCGTCAATTCCATCACTTCACGTACTGTTACTTTCGGTGAAACAGTAATAGGGTCTTTAATAACGCCACTTTCATACTTCTTGACCTGACTTACCTCTCGCGCCTGTTGTTCAGCCGTCATATTCTTATGAATAATCCCGATACCGCCTTCCTGGGCAATAGCAATCGCCAGACGCGCTTCCGTTACTGTATCCATTGCCGCTGAAACAAGCGGAATATTTAAGTTGATATTCCGGGTTAGACGGGTTTTTGTTTCAACCTCACGAGGTAATACGGTCGAATGCGCAGGCACTAATAAAACATCATCAAACGTGAGTGCTTCCTGAATTACTTGCATGACCATACCTAACTATAATATATAAAATAACCGTGCATTATACCCGATTTTCATGACAAAATTGAAGATACAAAAAAGCCCGACAACGCCAAACGTTATCGGGCTTTTTCAGGCCGTAACTTCAATTAATATCATGAGCCTCGTTTTCTGAGCCTGTCCAGTGTTCTTAATTGCATAATCGCTTCAGCCAATTGCGCCTGAGCTTTAGCATAATCAATCTTGCCTGACTTATCACGCAATGCTTCTTCGGCTCTCGCTTTAGCTTCTAAAGCCGCTGCCTCATCAATATCTTTCGCCCTAATTGCCGCATCAGCCAGAACAGTCACCACATGAGGCTGTACTTCCAGCAAACCGCCTGATATGTAGTATTCCTGACTCTCCTTGTCATTGATCTTAACCCTGACTTCACCAGGACTTAGCTTGGAAATCAATGGAGCATGACGCGGCGCAATACCCACTTCACCCAGTTCAGCCGGAGCAAACAGCATTTCCGCCAATCCGGAAAAAATCTCCGCTTCTGCACTTACGATGTCTACATGTATTGTCATTGTCATGTCATTTACCCAATTATTTCATGCCTTTGGCTTTTTCTACGGCTTCATCAATTGTACCCACCATATAAAAAGCTTGTTCAGGAAGATCATCATATTCCCCGTCAATAATGCCTTTAAAACCGGCAATAGTATCTTTCAGTGATACATATTTACCCGGAGAGCCGGTAAAGACCTCGGCTACAAAGAACGGTTGCGAAAGGAATCTTTGAATCTTACGCGCTCGGGCAACAGTGAGTTTATCTTCTTCAGAAAGTTCATCCATGCCCAGAATAGCAATAATGTCACGTAATTCTTTATAACGTTGCAAAGTACCTTGAACAGCTCTGGCAACATTATAGTGTTCTTCACCAATAACTAGTGGATCAAGCTGACGACTACTGGAATCCAGTGGATCAATCGCAGGATAAATACCCAGCTCAGCAATTTGCCGAGACAATACCACCGTTGCATCCAGGTGGGCGAATGTTGTGGCCGGTGATGGGTCAGTTAAATCATCTGCCGGTACATAAACGGCCTGTATAGAGGTAATCGAACCGGTTTTCGTTGAAGTAATACGCTCTTGCAAAACCCCCATTTCTTCAGCCAGTGTTGGCTGATAACCTACCGCTGACGGCATACGGCCTAACAACGCTGATACTTCAGTACCGGCCAGCGTGTAACGATAAATATTATCCACGAAAAACAATACATCACGACCTTCTTCACGAAAATATTCCGCCATAGTCAGACCGGTCAATGCTACACGCAACCGGTTACCTGGCGGCTCATTCATCTGCCCGTAAACCAGTGATACTTTATCAATGACATTGGAGTCAGTCATTTCGTGGTAGAAATCGTTACCCTCACGAGTACGCTCACCGACACCGGCAAAAACCGAGAAGCCGCTATGCTCAATTGCGATGTTTCGAATCAGCTCCATCATGTTGACAGTTTTACCCACACCGGCGCCGCCAAACAAACCAACTTTACCACCTTTGGCAAAAGGACAGACCAAATCAATAACCTTAATACCAGTTTCCAGTAATTCATTTGCAGGGGCCTGCTCATCATAACTCGGAGCATCACGATGAATAACCCATTTTTCTTTTTCGCCGATAGGGCCTTTTTCATCAATGGCATCCCCCAGAACATTCATGATTCGTCCCAGAGTTTCCTGACCGACAGGAATTTTGATCGCCTCGCCTGTATTGCTGACTTCAACGCCGCGACTCAAACCATCAGTCGTTCCCATCGCAATTGTACGAACTACACCGTCGCCTAATTGCTGCTGAACTTCTAATACCAAGCCGGTATTTTCTACATTTAACGCGTCATAGACTTTCGGAAGATTTTCTCGTGGAAATTCCACGTCTACAACCGCACCGATAATCTGAACGACTTTACCCAAACTCATTGTCTTCGTCCTCTTAAATACTCTTTATAATTCGTTAGTCCGCTATACGGCTGCGGCACCGCTGACAATCTCTGAAATTTCCTGTGTAATTGCCGCCTGTCTGGCTTTGTTATAAACCAGCTGTAACTCATCAATAATATTACCGGCGTTATCAGAAGCGCTTTTCATGGCCACCATTCTGGCGGCCTGTTCGCAGGCATTATTTTCCACGACACCTTGATAAACAATTGATTCAATATAACGTGTCAGTAAATTATCCAGAACTTCTTTGGCATCAGGCTCATATAAATAATCCCAATGTCCTTGCAAATTCTCTTCCAATTCGCAAGCGACCACAGGCAGCAACTTTTCCATGTCAGGCTTTTGCGTCATGGTATTAACAAATTCATTACTGGCAACATACAATTCATCAATCTTGCCTTCAGAAAAAGCATCCAGCATTAACTTAATGATACCGGCTATATCTTCCACATGTGGCGTATCACCCAGTTTTGTAATCTGACCGACAACATTGGCATTGATGCCACTGAAAAAACTCGCGCCCTTACTTCCGATGGTACAGACATCAATCTCGATATGTACACTTTCCCATTTTTTAAATTGCCTTAACATTTGCCTAAACAAATTGGAATTCAAGCCTCCACAAAGTCCTCTGTCAGATGTTACCGCTATAATTCCTATTCGTTTAACTTCGCGTT
>CAYNIU010000219.1:0-1829 GCA_964397365.1 uncultured Methylomarinum sp.
TTTTCATAGATCTGACTGAGGGTTTCCAGATCTTCCAGAGCGACATTTTCATTCACCTTATGAATGCTCTCATTTATCGGTCCCAGTTCAATAACCTGGGCGCCGGTCGGGGCAATAAAGCGCCCGTCCGAAGTGCCTCCGCCAGTATCGTCAATAGGCTCATAGCCGGTAACCTGTCTGATGGCGGCATGAGTTGCATCAATTAACTCGCCTTTTGGGGTCAGAAAAGGGTTGCCAGACAATCGCCATTGTAAATCGTAGTTAAAGTCGTATTTATCCAAAATCGCCTGAGTGCGTCGTTTTATGGTGTCTTCATCCAGTTCGGTACAGAAACGTAAATTAAACAGCACATCAAGCGTTCCGGGAATAATGTTTTCAGCGCCGGCGCCGGCGTTGATATTGGAAATTTGCAAACTGGTTGGCGGGAAAAAATCATTGCCATGATCCCAGATCTCCTCGCTCAGTTCCTTCAGAGCAGGGGCAAAGGTGTGGATTGGGTTTTCAGCAATATCCGGGTAAGCGACATGGCCTTGAATCCCTTTTATGGTGAGCTTTGCGCATAAAGAACCGCGCCTGCCCACGCGAATGACATCGCCGATTTTTTTATCACTGGATGGTTCGCCAACCAGACACCAGTCGATTTTTTCATTGCGTTGTTCCAGAACTTTGATTACTTTGACAACACCGTTAGTGGCAATACCCTCTTCATCACTGGTTAGCATGATAGCGATTGAGCCTTGATGATCGGGATGATTTCCGATAAATCGTTCCAGTGCGGTAACAAAACAGGCGATGCCGCCTTTCATATCGGCGGCGCCGCGGCCATAGAGTCTGCCATTTCGGATGCTGGGTTCAAAAGGAGGCGACAACCAGTCTTTCAGTGGACCGGGAGGGACAACATCGGTATGACCGAGAAAAGTAAGCAACGGTTGCTCTGTACCCCGCCGCAACCAGATATTGCAGGTGTCCTCAAAATTCAGTTGTTCAGCGTTAAAGCCCAGGCCATTCAAACGCTCAATTAAAAACTCCTGACAGCCTGCATCTTCAGGGGTGACTGATTCGCGGCGGATCAGGTTTTTTAATAATTCCAGTGTGTCGCTCATAATAGTTGTTGATAAAGCTCTGCTTTAAATCCAATAATCAGTTTGTTGTTGTCGTCAAGAATCGGTCGTTTAATCAGCGTGGGTGATTCCAGCATCAGTTGCAGGGCTGAGTGTTCGTTTAGGTTGTTTTTTTGTTCGTCGGTGAGTTGTCGCCAGCTGGTGCTGCGGCGGTTAAGCATTGTATCCCAGCCCAGCCCGACGGCAAAATGCTCCAGTAATTCCCGGTTCAGGCCGTCAACCCGGTAATCATGGAATTGATAGTTGATATTGTTATCATCCAGCCAGGTGCGGGCTTTTTTAACGCTATCGCAGTTTTTGATTCCATATAATATGTGCATTGTCCTTATAACTCGCTGGTTAAAAGTTCGTCTATATCCGGTAGCGATTTGTCGGTTCTTTTGCGGGATTTATAAACGCCGATAAATTCCATGAAAGCTTGTTCCATATCAGACAGAATATCTTCCTCATTTTCCCGTTCATCTACGGAAATCTCCGCTGAGTCAATGTATTCTTTTTGCAGGGCGATTTCGCTATTCAGGGATAAAATCGCATAGATGATGGCATTACTGGATAGGGTTTCGTTCATAATTGAAAGCCAGGTGTTTTATGGTTATTACGCCGGAGCGTCACTACTAATTAAGTAGAGACGAGATTGTTTTTCACCATGAAGGACATGAAGTTAATGAAGAATAAATTAAACCTTCATGTCCTTCACAGATAATCGCT
>CAYNIU010000219.1:1929-3266 GCA_964397365.1 uncultured Methylomarinum sp.
CTGTTTACAATGAAGCAGCAGTTAATATTAATCGCGCAACAATTCATTAATCCCGGTTTTGCTGCGGGTTTTCTCATCCACCTGTTTGATGATGACGGCACAAGACAGACTGTGTGAGCCGTCTTTGGCCGGCAGGCTGCCTGGTACAACGACGGAACCTGTAGGTACGCGGCCATAAATAATTTCGCCGGTCATACGGTTGTATATTTTGGTGCTTTGGCCGATGAAAACACCCATGGATATAACCGAACCTTCTTCAACAACAACGCCTTCAACGATCTCTGAACGGGCGCCGATAAAACAGTTATCTTCAATGATTGTGGGGCCGGCTTGTAAAGGTTCCAGTACGCCGCCGATACCCACTCCGCCGGATAAATGTACGTTTTTACCAATTTGGGCGCAGGAGCCGACGGTTACCCAGGTGTCAACCATGGTGCCGCTGTCAACATAGGCGCCGATATTGACATAAGAAGGCATTAACACGGCGCCCGGCGCAATGAAAGAACCGTGTCGGGCATTGGCGTTAGGAACAACACGAACACCAGCCTTGACAAAATCATCGGGCGTGTAAGCGGCAAATTTGGTTTCAACTTTGTCGTAATAACGGTTAACACCACCGTCCATCACCCGGTTTTCATTGACTCTAAAAGAGAGCAAAACCGCTTTTTTCAGCCATTGATTAACGACCCATTGACCGTTGACTTTTTCAGCGACACGGGCTGTACCTTTGTCCAGCATGTTAACGGATGCTTCTATGGCTTCACGGATTTCTTCCGAAACATTGACAGGGGTTATTTCAGCACGGTTTTCAAAAGCCAGATTGATAATATTTTCTAGTTGGGACATTTTTGTTATGTGAGTGAGTTAATAAAATATTTAAGTCGATTGGCGGCCTCAATACATTCATCCAAAGAGGCAACCAGGGCAATGCGAACATGATTTCGACCCGGGTTGACGCCATTGCTGTCTCGGGATAAAAAACTACCGGGTAACACAGTGATATTTTGCTGTGCAAACAGCTGTTGGGCAAAATCAATATCGGAAATTGATGTTTTTAACCAGATATAAAATCCGGCCGGTGGTTTGCTGACTTGGCAAACCGGAGACAAGATGTCAATAACTGCATTAAATTTATCGCGGTACAGTTGTCGGTTCTCTTGAACATGGGCTTCGTCGTTCCACGCCGCGATACTGGCATACTGGGTAGGCAGCGGCATGGCGCAGCCGTGATAAGTACGGTACTGAAAATATTTTTTCAATAGCTCGGCGTTGCCGGCAACAAAGCCTGAGCGTAAGCCAGGCGCGTTGGAGCGCTTGGATAAACTCTGAAAAATGAC
>CAYNIU010000220.1:0-3243 GCA_964397365.1 uncultured Methylomarinum sp.
GGAAAGACTATCTTAACTTTTTAATAATTTGGTCTGGACAATGGGGAGTACTATAAAAGTCCTCCCCCTTTAAACGGCATCTGATTTAGGCGTTAGCCCTTAGAAAAATGAGCATCAAGCTTATCTAGCAGATTTAATCCTTTTTCAATATTGCCGCTCGCGGCCAAAGCACGAAACCTCACTTCACTATCAAATTCAGCAAGCGCTTGTGTTGATAGCTCTTCGATTAATTTGTTTACACTTACATGCCTATGTTGTGCCAATGCTTTTAAACGGCCATGTTTATCATCGGGTATTCGTACTGTTAAAGTCGCCATGTTATTCACCTCTCAATAATTTTACCGGTGTTACAATTTTCAAATCAGGAAATCTTAATTCAGCATTTTTTAAATCACTAATATTGTTTGTAACAATATGTGTCGCATTCCCAGACAATGCCAACTCAATTAAAAAGTTGTCATCTTCATCTGCAATATTTGGTCGCCACAGGTAATAAATAGGTACCCAGTTACAAATACTATAAATAGAACCTAATAATTCTGTAATCTCTTTACCTGTTAATGGGCAGACATCACGTACCTTTTTTCGGTTGCTCACGTCTTCATACTCTAAAAACAAAGCATTTCTAATCAATAACTTATAGTCACCAAGCAAGCTTTTTCTCAAAACCTCTCTGCCAGGCCCCTTTTTCCCTATCAGGGCACTAATAATAACGCTAGTATCTATAACTATTGTTTTAACCATGTTTTTAATGATTAGCATATATGCAGTCACAATCAAGGGCGGCTAACGAATAAGGTTAGATGGTGGCTCCGCGCTACGCGCGAATCACCATCTAACCTTATTCGTTGGACGAAGCCGCTATCGCGAAGAAAAAGCAGGCTTGGCCGCAGAAAAAAGTGTAATCTCATCATTTCCCTTTATTTTCATAACCGGTTAATGTGTCAGTTTATCAAATAAACCATGAGGTTACACTCCAAGTGCCAAGCAAATCAAAAACCTTATGGTAAATATAGAAAGTCTATTTTTAATCGCATTTGCGGTTGAGAACACAGTTGCTTTATCAAGGGTATAATATATTTAACTGAAACTCGTGTGGTGTGCTTGAATAAATGCGTGTAAATAAACAATTACAGCGGCGACAGGGTTATGACGCTCGTCAGGCTCAGTCGAATAAAGATAAATTAAGTCGACAGATCTGTAACAGGTTTATTGAACAGGCGGAGTATCAGCAGGCTGAAACAGTCATGTGGTATGTTCATTGTCGTTCAGAAGTCAGAACGTTGCCGGCAATTGAACATGCGTTAAATGGACTAAAACGCTTGGTGGTTCCTTATTGCACTTGTGATGATCTGGGGCGGAATAAATTGGGATTATGGCGACTGGAGGATATTAATGAACTACTGCCGGGAACTTGGGGTATTTTAGAGCCGCCTGAATCACGTTGGAGTGAAACTGACAAAAAAGTGGATGTTTCAGAACTGGATTTAATTATGGCGCCGGGTGTGGCCTTTGACCGCAACGGTGGACGCTTGGGTAACGGTGCGGGTTATTATGACCGATTACTACAGAAAATCAGGAAAGATACGGTTGTGACCGCTGTCTGTTTTGAATCGCAATTGTGCAAGCAAGTTGAAATGGAAGTTCATGATGTTTATATGGATAAAATTATCACCGAACGAGCGATATATACTGGCAAAGGGCATTAATGGAACGGCAGCAATTCTGTGATAAAAAAATCAGTAGTCCGGCTTTTATCATTGATGAACAATGTATCCGCAATAATTTGCGTAGCGTATCGGAATTAAGGGCTGAAAGTGGTTGTAAGGTTTTATATTCGATGAAAGCCTTACCTTTGCAATCCGTGTTGCAGCTTGCTAAATCCTGCGTTGACGGCATTGCCGTCAGTTCCTTGTTTGAAGCGCGACTGGCGAAAGAAATAATGGCTGATCAGGGTAGCATCCATTTAACTACTCCCGGTATCAGGGCAGATGAAATGAGCGAGTTAAGTCGATTATGCAGTCACATCAGTTTTAATTCATTGGGGCAAATGCACAGAATGACCTCAGTCGCAGAAGGCTATTCAAGCGGATTACGACTCAATCCGAAATTATCATTTTTAACAGACCCGCGTTTTGATCCTTGCCGATTGCATTCCAAACTTGGTGTGGATATTCATTTGTTTGATCAGAAAACATTACCTGAACAAATAGAGGGGCTGCATATTCACACGGTCTTTTCCTGTCGGGATTTTTCACCTTTATTAACAACGGTAGAAAAAGTTAACACAGTGTTACTTAAAAACTCTCGGTCTATTAAATGGTTAAATCTGGGAGGGGGATATTTGTTTTCCAGTATTGAAAACCGAAAACCTTTTATTGACATGGTTCGCCGTCTTAAACAGCAATTTGAACTGGATGTTTATATTGAGCCTGGTAAAGCGATTGTGGGACAGGCGGGTTATCTTATGAGTACTGTAGTGGATCGTTTTATCAGTGATAATAAAACCATTGCTATCCTCGATACATCAGTCAATCATAATCCAGAAGTATTTGAATATCAGCGTCCACCACGATTACTGCAGCAGCAGGAAGGGGGATATTCTGTTATTCTTGCAGGGTCAACCTGTTTGGCCGGCGATATATTTGGCGAATACAGTTTAAGGCAATTACCAGAAATCGGTGATCGGCTGGTGTTTAAAGATCTGGGGGCATACAGTCTGATTAAGGCGAATCGCTTTAATGGCTACAATTTTCCCGCTATTTACAGTATGAATAAACAGCAGTTAACACGGCTGAAACATTACGATTACCAGGATTATAGGCGGCAATGGATAACAGGCGGATAACAGCGTATGGCTACAGTTATTGCTATAACCAGTGGTAAGGGCGGGGTCGGTAAAACCAATGTCGCTACCAATTTGGGGTTGGCATTAACGGCTCGTAACGCCAAAGTCTGTGTGTTTGATGCCGATACCGGTTTGGCCAATATTAATATTCTACTCGGTATTCATCCACAATACACCATTGAACAAGTGCTTAGTGGTGAGATGTCTGTCACTGACATCATTATTGAAACACAGAACGGTTTGTTTGTTGTACCGGCGGCTTCAGGTGTGCAGCGTTGTGCTGATCTGCCAGCGGAAAAACGGCAATTACTGATTACCGCGTTGGTGAAATTGGAAAAGCGTTTTGATTATATATTAATTGATACGGCGGCCGGTATTGATAGTAGCGTATTGGA
>CAYNIU010000221.1:0-3225 GCA_964397365.1 uncultured Methylomarinum sp.
TCCTGCTGATCTCCCAAGCCATAGATTGCCACTTTATGTCCGCTTAAGTTTACTTTGTCAAAATCAGCTGGCTTCTCAGCCCATTCATTTTGTATCGCTCCATCGTACCATGTCGGAGTGCCTAAAATAATAAAATCATATTGTGTAATGAGTTCTGGTAAATCACTATTAAAAACCTCATGAATATCGACAACGTTTTCTCCAATTTCATCTCGCAATGTCATGGCAACAGATTCTGTATTGCCTGTATCGCTACCGTAAAATAATCCAATTTTCATAACTGAATACCTTGAGTGTAAATGGCTTAATGTAATAACTTTTTTGACCTTTTTATTATTTGAGGTTTTAGTCTTGAGTAGTCGGGCTGATTGATTAAAAGCATGAGCTGTTTTAATAAACTGATCTGTTTCAAATTGCAGTGATATTCGGCTTGGTAAATTAAGGTTAACGACATTGCAATCGGGGTACACTGATAGTTGACAGTATTTTGTTGTTACTAAGGATTCGATCAGACAAGGTTTGTTTTGCATGAGATATTCTTGAACTAGTGAGTAGCCGCTTTATTAACATGTCGTTTAGCAATGATTTCCCATTGGCGAAGAAGCTGTTCAAAAGTGCCTTTCCATTCTCCTAATGAATCACTGGCAGTGGAATTTAAAACTACCTTTATATGTCGATTGATATTTATTGCCAATGGTTCACAAGGCCGTATAGTGTACAAGGCCATTACATGACAGATAATTGTAATTACAGTTGTAAAATCAACGGTTTCTTTTTTTGGTAGATCGGTTTTACAAGGTGTGTTCATAATGCGTTACCAGTGTTTATGTTATCCGTGGTGTTGTTTTGATCCAGGCCAAACAGCGCCAGTGCATTTCCAGTTTACGGTGCTGACAACGTTGTTCAGGATTATGGATATATTTGGGAAAAGCAAGTATTTGTGCGATATGTTTTGCTATTGAGTCAGCAATCAATGGATCTGGACATTTAATATAAAGCTGTATTAATATTTTGATTTTGACGTTGATTATTTCCGGTTCATCATGCTGAGAAATTGGAAAGTCGGAATAATAATTAAATTTCATATTTTTCTCCTGGTTAATCATTTGATGATTGTAAATATAAGCACTTAAGTTTTTTGTCATGGTTTTTTTGTTAATACATGTAAATCGGTTATTTTTAATTTATCTTGAAAATAAAAACAAGAATATGTTGATTTGTAAAGGCAGGTCTTTAAACAAAGCGCTTGTAAACACTGTTTGGATTTTATGTCTAAACAACGGATATCAGATGCACAAATAAGGCGATATGCTAGTAGGGTGGCCATTTTTTCGGAACATATTTCAATGCGAAGAATATGTGCTCTTTTTTCGACAGATGAAGAAATATCAAAATCATTTTCACTAGATAATGATCTGTAACCAGGCGTATTTTTTAAATTAAATATCTTTTGATTAATAGAAAATTGTAAAAGACGAGATAGATAACAAGAAATATTTTTAATTATTAGGGATAAAGCAACTCCTATAGTGGAAATCAATTTGATCATTGATGACTTGTACTCTCCATTTAATATTTTGTGGACAGACATAATTTAAAACTCTCAATTTCTAGGAAAAAGAAAACGCTTACGACATATGTTAATAAGAATGATTCGTATTTACAACAATTATTTTTGCTTTCCCTTTTTTGATGTCTGAACTTGAACGGGCGGCTGGCTGATTATGGCCAAATAAAATAAATTTGAACTTTAATGGTATCTTGTTATCATTTCGGAGTATGAAACGGTTGAATATTTTTTTATTAGCATTTTTGACTTTCTGGATGTCCACCTGGATGGTGACCGATATCCATGAGTGGTCTGTAGCTGACGATAGCAATCAACCGCATCCTGTTTTTTCAGTCCAACAGATACAAGCTGTTTCTGATTTGCAAACGACTATTGACGATCATAAGTCGGATTGTGGTGTTTGCAGTTATGACCATGGTGGACACATGGGACAAACACTTGCCGCTATATTCTTTGTCGAGGCTTTCATACCAGCACAGCGAGAACCCATACCCCTGCATTCAAAATTCTGGTCTTCCCGATATACCCCGCCCAAAATACGTCCTCCGATTGTCTGATAACACTTTGGTGTTAGCAGGCTGATTGTTTTGTTGTTAATTGTATCTGTGACAGATTTTGACTTTTGTCTGTCTTGATAAAACGACCTGATTTATTGGGTTTTTATACAATTTAATAGCAACGTGTTGTTGTTCTTGTCTAATACCGTCAATATTGAGTGTCTCAGCTCAGGAATTTAGCAGTTAAACAAACTACAGGCATGAATTGATCGCATGAGTTCAATTGACTTTGTGCCATCAGCAGTTATCCGGAAGTCTGTCTTGGAGCAGTTTGTCCATTCCTGAAGAATCTGAGGCTTTCCGTGTTATTCAGATTAGGAGGTTCAGTTGAACCCAGTGGCAAAAAATACTTTTAACAAGGCGAAAAAGGTCTTTCTCAAATCGCACATTTCGGCAGTGTCAGCTGTTACATTGACTGTGTTATGTTTGTTTACTACACCAACATGGGCTGTTTCACAGACAGATACACCGTTGACGTTAACGATAAATCAAACGTCTCAGCATAACGGGCTTTCAGGTTCGGCATATTCTGACGGGGAAGTCTCAAAGCCGGATGTTAGCCCCGAAACAGTTAATGAAGTGGGCGGTATTCTGATTTTACCCCAAGCGCTGGCATTGGCATTGACGCGCAATCCTGAGCTCGCCGCCTATTCACGGGAAATCCGGGCGCGGGAGGCGGCTACATTGCAGGCCAGCCTGATGCCTAATCCGAATTTCAGAGCCAAAGCCTCAAACTTTGGTAATAGCAGGCTTGAAGGATTTGACGGCGATACGGTAACACTGCGGCTTAGTCAATTGATTGAATTGGGTGGCAAGCGTGCCGCTCGGACAAAGGCTGCAGCGTTGACTCAGGAACTGGCAAACTGGGATTATGAAAGCAAGCGTATTGATATTCTGACTCAGGTTACCCGTGCATTTATTGGGGTTTTAACGGCTCAACGGCGTCTGGCTTTGCAACAACAGTTGTTGAAATTATCGACTCAGGTAATGGAAGCAGCAGCAGCCCAGGTGCGAGCCGGTAGCGTGACTCCACTGGAAGAAATCAAAGCCAGAGTGGCAGAGGCTTCGTCACGGGTTGAACTGATGCGCGCTCAAAGA
>CAYNIU010000222.1:0-3190 GCA_964397365.1 uncultured Methylomarinum sp.
TATCCAGAATTCCAAAATCCATTCGTGAAGGCAGTTTGGCGCTGGGGGCGACCAGAGCGGAAACCTTGTGGCGTACAGTGTTGCCTATGGCTAGCCCGGCGATTATGACCGGTTTGATTTTGGCGGTGGCTCGGGCCGCAGGCGAAGTGGCGCCATTGATGCTGGTCGGAGTGGTGAAGCTGGCACCGACTTTGCCGGTAGATGGCAATTTTCCGTATATGCATCTGGAACGTAAATTTATGCACCTGGGGTTTCATATTTACGATGTCGGCTTCCAAAGTCCTAATGTGGAAGCGGCCAGGCCATTGGTTTATGCAACCTCATTATTGCTGGTGCTGGTCATTATCGGTCTGAATATGTTTGCTATCAATATCAGAAATCATTTACGGGAAAAATATCGGGCTTTGGAGAATTAGCATCGCTATTGATAAGTTGAGAAAAATGACAATGACAACAGAACAGACACGTACGCATACGATCGACATCAATTCATTGACGCGTCATAGTGAGGTGAAAACCAGGGAAGTTCCTGAAACCTGTCTTAAAGTCGAAAATATGGATTTATTTTATGGCGAAAAACAGGCTTTGTATGGGATTAATATGGAAATGCCAAGAAAAAAAGTGACGGCATTTATCGGGCCGAGCGGTTGTGGTAAATCAACATTGCTGCGTAGTATTAACCGGATGAATGATCTGATTGATTCAGTCAGAATTGAGGGGAAAATTCTGCTGGATGGTGAAGATATTTATGATAAATCCGTTAATGTGGCCGATTTACGCAGGCGGGTGGGCATGGTATTCCAGAAACCCAATCCATTCCCTAAGACTATTTATGAAAATGTCGCTTATGGATTGAGAATTCAGGGGATAAACGATCGCCGCACCCTGGATGAAACTGTGGAGCGTTCGTTACGGGGTGCTGCCTTATGGGATGAGGTCAAAGACCGCTTGAATGATAATGCATTGGGGATGTCCGGAGGTCAGCAGCAAAGACTGGTGATTGCCAGAGCTATCGCTATTGAACCGGAAGTCATGTTGTTGGACGAGCCGGCTTCAGCTCTGGATCCGATTTCAACATTGAAAATTGAAGAATTGATTAATGAATTGAAAGAAAAGTACACCATCGTCATTGTGACGCATAATATGCAGCAGGCGGCCAGGGTTTCGGATTACACCGCTTTTATGTATATGGGAGAATTGATTGAATTTGGTGTCACTAATGAGTTGTTTACCAATCCCAGGAAAAAACAGACAGAAGACTATATAACTGGAAGATACGGTTAAAGGGCACAGACTATGGACAACAAAAAAATAGGACAACATATTTCCCGTCAGTTTAACGAGGAAATGGAGGATATCCGTAATAAAATACTGACAATGGGCGGATTGGTTGAGCAGCAGATTGAAATGGCCGCCAAATCATTTATGTCCTGCAATTTGGAATTGGCCGAAAAAGTGATTCAGCAGGATAATCTGGTCAATAATCTGGAAATGGATATTGATCATGAATGCACCGAGATCCTGGCGAAGAGACAGCCGACGGCATTCGATTTGAGAATGCTGATTGCCACCATAAAGACCATTACCGACCTGGAAAGGATTGGTGATGAAGCGGCCAGAATCGCCAAAATGACAATCCGCCTGGAAAATACAGAATATTATCATGAGGAATATCATGAAATTCAGCATTTACAGGAAATGGTGAAGGATATGCTGCATGCTTCTCTGGATGCTTTTGCCAGAACAGATCTTAAAGATGTCGTGGCCATTACCAGTCAGGATCAAAAAGTGGATCGGGAGTATGTGAGTATTATTCGACAGTTGATTACCCGAATGATGGAAGATCCAAGGCATATTACCCGGACACTGGATATACTCTGGGTTGCACGGGCGCTGGAAAGAATCGGTGATCATTCCTGTAATATCTGTGAACATGTGATTTACATGGTAAAAGGTGAAGATGTCCGTCATATCAGCCTGGATGAGCTGGAAAAAGTGATGGAGCAGTGAGCTTTGTTTTTGGGGCAATGTGCGGAGGCTATAAATATATTCTTTTCCCGAAATAAGGCGCATAATTATCCTGTTCTGAATTAAACATCGTGATGGAGTCTCAGTATGGGAAGGTATGATCAGCCAGAGCCAAAATCAAAGACTTTAATTGTCGTTGTGATAATAACAGTAGTGATAGCTTCGCTACTTGTTTGGCTGTATTCAAGCCGGACTGAGATGGGGCAAGATGCAGTTGTCGAGAAATTGACGATACCACAAGCTGAGCAAATTGAAACTGAGAACAGGCCGACGGCTGCAAAAGAATTTGAAATGGCGTCTGGAATTTCTCCGGATATTGGTGAAAACAAACAGGAAAAGAGAGAGCGGCAAACAGATTTCCCTTTTCTGCTTGAAAGTGATGACTGGGTTCGTCAGGAAATCGGAAGGCTTTCACCGGATTTTAGTGGGTTGCTAACCGGTTCGCAGTTACTCAAAAAATATCTGCAAATCGTCAATGATTTTTCACAAGGCCAGAGAATTAGCAAACACATGCGTTTTTTGCGACTGCAACAGCCGTTTCTGGTAGAAGCAGATGGTCAGGAGAGTTGGTTTATTGCACAGCGCAGTTATCAGCGATATGACCGGCTGGTACGGGCTTTTGCAGCTATTGATGTGAGTTTGGCGATCAGGGTTTATCAAAAACTACAACCACTGATGGAGCAAGTATTCAGAGAATTTGGCTATCCTGATACATATCACCTGGAAGATATTTTTCAAAAAGCTGCCGCGGAAATAATCGCGGCTCCCATTATTGTCGGTCGAATAGCCGTAGTCAGACCTTCTGTCGATTATAAATTTGTAGATAAAAAACTGGAAGCGTTAAATCCGGTT
The DNA here is from genome assembly GCA_964397365.1 of uncultured Methylomarinum sp. GTDB lineage: Bacteria > Pseudomonadota > Gammaproteobacteria > Methylococcales > Methylomonadaceae > Methylomarinum. The sequence continues at coordinate 2,881 of CAYNIU010000222.1, forward strand.
CACAAGCAGATGTTGCGGATGGGCCCCGAAAATACCCGTATGATTCAGGAAAAATTGCGCGAACTGGTTCAGAAATTGGTGCAATTGAATAAGGATTAGGAATGATAGGTTGTAAAAGCGTCATTATCATTCCTCATCACACATGAAGTTTCAGTACTTTGTCAGTCTTCATGGCCGAACTTTGAACAGCGTAAGCTGATAGACCCATAGCGGCTCAAATTTAGACGGTGGAGGGTTCTGATCTGACAAAAGCACCGTGTACGCCCAGCATGGGCGTGAACTAATGAGGTGAAAGTCCTCTGTAGGAGAA
>CAYNIU010000223.1:0-3153 GCA_964397365.1 uncultured Methylomarinum sp.
GGGAAGCGATACGGTCGGGATGGAAAGGTTCTAAAGCATCGGTTTTTTCACCAACGCCGATAAACTTGATCGGTTTGCCGGTAATATGACGAATTGACAACGCTGCCCCACCGCGCGCATCACCATCCGCTTTTGTCAAAACCACACCTGTTAAAGGCAATGCATCATGAAAAGCTTTTGCAGTATTGGCTGCATCCTGACCCGTCATACTATCGACCACAAACAGGGTTTCTACAGGATTAATGGCCGCATGCAGTTCTTTGATCTCGCCCATCATTTCATCGTCGATATGTAACCGGCCTGCGGTATCGACAATCACCACGTCCAGAAATTGACGCTTCGCAGCATCAATTGCGCGATTAGCAATCTCTACCGGCTCTTCAGAAGCCTCACTTTCAAAGAAAACCAAATCCACATCATGAGCGAGCGTCTGTAGCTGTTTGATCGCTGCCGGACGATAAACATCGACACTCACCACTCCGACTTTTTTCTTTTTCTTTTCTTTTAGGTAGCGGCCTAATTTAGCAACCGTAGTAGTTTTCCCGGCGCCTTGCAAACCGGCCATCAATACGATAGCCGGAGGATTGGCTTTCAGGTTCAACTCTTCATTCGCATCCCCCATAACTTTAACCAATTCAGCCTGAACCACCTTGATCAAAGCCTGCCCTGGATTCAAACTACTTTGAACCTCTTGACCTAAAGCACCCACCTTAACATGCTCAATAAAATCCGTCACAACCGGCAAGGCAACATCCGCCTCAAGCAGAGCCATCCGAACTTCGCGCATGGTTTCCTTGATATTGCTTTCCGTCAGTCGCCCCTGACCTTTTAAATTTTTAAGAGTACCGCTCAAACGGTCGGTTAAATTATCAAACATATGACTATCTTTATATTATTTAAGTTTTGGCAAGACAGAGTTTCTTGGTTAAGTGCAAAAGCAGTGCAGACAAGAAAGCCGCTCATTCCTCACAACCACTTTAACCCTATGACTATTCAGCAGGATATATTACCATATGATGAACGCAAGTTTTTTTGATTATTATTTTCTGAATACAGAATTTACCCGGGCATACTATGAATCCCCTCGTCTTCGGTCTCCTGTCTATCGGCTGCTACTTGAGCAGCACACTATTATTATCAAAAAATATCCTTGCAGAAAAATCACAAGCATATTCCGTTTATCCCGGCTGGCTGGCGCTACTCTTACATCTGACATACATAATCAGCACATCTTTATTGCATAACCATCTGGATTTTAGTTTTTTCAACATGGCCTCAACTATCGCGGCTATTATTGCCCTGCTGTTATTACTGGCAAGCCTGACCAAGCCAATTGAAAAACTGGGAGTTGTTATTTTCCCCCTGGCAACCCTGATGCTTGCTCTATCCATTCTGTTTCCCGGCCAGGAACATGGCTTACAAAATTATTCCTGGCAGATGGATACTCATATCCTCAGCTCAATTCTCGCTTTCAGTTTATTGAATATCGCTGCATTGCAGGCCATATTTCTGGCCATTCAGGAGCAACAATTAAGAAGACATCCACCTCGTAAAATCATTCTCACTTTGCCGCCACTGCAAACCATGGAAGCCATGCTATTCAAGATGATTATTGCTGGTGTTGTTTTTTTGACAGTTTCCTTAATCAGCGGCTTTATCTTCATAGATGATTTATTTGCCCAGCATTTGGTGCATAAAACGGTTTTATCCATTCTGGCATGGCTGATTTTTTCCGCCTTGATTTTTGGTCGTATCCGTTATGGATGGAGAGGGCAAACCGCCATTCAATGGACTCTGATCGGCTTTACCTCATTATTATTGGCTTATTTTGGCAGTAAACTGGTACTTGAGCTGATTCTACATAAAGTATAAAAACAGAGGCAAAATTTTGCCTCTGCCAATTTTAATTACACCCTGATATCAATCCTGCCAGGCGCTGATGAATCAATCAATTTCAACTCTGCCTCCCCTTTCTCTTTTTGAATATCCTGTCCCTTTTTAACCACCTCAACGGCAATATTTTCTTCCGTTGTTTTTTTATTCATCAATGCCGTTGCCAACCCCGAGGCATTGCCACTATTTACTGAATCAATCATCACTTAACTCCTATTGTTTAAAAACAGTAACTACTCAACGTATATATACTTCAGAGTACGTCATAAATACATCCATGTCGCCTACACTTCTTCCGTAAGCAACCGATATTAAATACTTTTCGTTCAATTAATTGCACTGATTAGCTATGCAAATTTAGACTGCGATGCGTGTGTCCTTACTGTGAATCCATCCATGGATGCGACAAGGCGACATCTTGCCGCTCCCCCTTCCAGACATCCCCACGACGACTTAATCTGCCAATTACAAGGGCGTTGTTCATGTGTGACAGCTAAACCTCCTCATCTGTTGTAAATCACCGCCATTCCATTCACACGCATACAACCATTATTACAATCACCCAACTTCTTTTACGTAATGATGCTATCGGCATTTTGTAACAAACTTTCAGTTTTCATTATTAAATTTGTGTTAAAAGTCACAAAAATCGTCAATATAACTATCTCGCCCCCCCTATTCAAACCTCGAACAATAGCAACGGCTCTTGCTACACGTCATTTTTTTGCCGCCCTTCCCACCCTCATTCAAGACACAACAACCCTTAAAAATCAACATCTTGAAATCAGACAACCCCAATAAAGCGCACAAAACATTTTCGGCATAATTCATGCTTAACTAAAAGAAACCATTTTTTAACTGTAATTGAGGTAGCCATTATGTCTTCAGGAATGATTATTAATACCAATATTTCCGCGATAAACACCCAAAGAATGCTGTCAAAAAGCAATGAAAACTTGCAAATATCTATGCAACGGTTATCTTCTGGTTTGAGAGTTAATTCAGCGAAAGATGATGCCGCCGGGTTGGCAATATCGGATCGGATGACTTCACAAATCAGAGGGATGACTGTAGCCGTCAGAAATGCCAATGACGGCATATCAATGGCACAAACGGCAGAAGCCGCGATGGGCAGTATGACCGATATGTTGCAAAGAATGCGGGATCTATCAATACAGGCCGCTAACTTTGGCGCCACAAGCACTGCCGATAGACAAAAAATGCAGGATGAGTTTAAGCAACTGGGGCTGGAGCTGAAAA
>CAYNIU010000224.1:0-3147 GCA_964397365.1 uncultured Methylomarinum sp.
ATATTCCTTCAAACCTGTATACGATTGTGTAATTATAGTCCATGTGATCTTTTTAAGCTTAACGCCTTGCATCACCGACAAAATTAAGCTGCATAGCGAAGCGGCGCAGCTTAATTTTGTCCGAGTGTATGCGATTGTTAGCACTTTCTTAACTTCCAAGAGCATCGATAAGTTTGCTTTTTACAAGCGTCCAGTCCTCTGACTTATTTAAATATATTCGCTTGGATAACTTACGCTTTAATGCGAGCTTAGATATATTAATTGTATACTCTTGGTATAAATCATCTATCAGCCTTTTTCCACTTGCTTGTTTTATCCATGATTCATTCCACAAAGGCAATAGATCAGAATGCCGAGTCTTACAATGATTAATAAAATCCTTTGTCCATTGAACGTCGTCATGATTTTGTATTTCTTCTTTCAGGGCGGAAAGCCTTGACGACAAGGTTGATGCAATTTCTTCAAACCTTTTCCTTTCGACATCTTTTCCTCGTACACCAGCACTTTCTGGTGACATTGTTGCGTAGATCTCTTTAGCAATCACCTCATTAAGCTGTTGAAGAGCTAATTCCTTCACTTTCTTTTCAAATTCACCACGTGATCCTAGGTCTGGTACACCAAGTTCAAGCAATTCATCAAATAATTCTTTTCTATCAATCAGGTAGTTTTCAAGGCAATACCTATCCCACTGGAGCACTCTTACATATTTACTACTCGAAACATTTGTAGGCATTCGATCTAAATCGAAAATAAAACAGTTTAATTTATCTAACTCACCCTGTTTTTCTGCCCTTTGTAGGGTTTCTATTTCTTTCTCAATACCTGATCTTCCTCCAAGGCTTGTTATCTTATAGCCAACCACTAAATCGTAAAAACCATCCTCAAGCAAAATAGCATCATGATCACCTTCAACGAATATGTTTCCTTTAGAAAATAAACTATCGGCCGCTGAAGTTCCTAATCTATTTAGAGCATCAAACACTTCATGACTATCTTTCTCATATATCTTTGTTGCATCATTATGTGATCTTAAATGATGAACAGTACAATCATCTCTATCAAAAGCTGCCCCCAATATTTCACCTGAATGTGTACACAATAGAACCTGTATATCGTTTTTATTTATTATTTCATCGTTTAAAAATGAGATAATATTTTTACAAACAGCTGGATTTAAGTGCAATTCTGGTTCATCTAAGAGCGCTATTCCACCTTTACCCAAAGTACGGGAAAGCAGCATAAATGTTAGAATTAAGCCTTTTTCACCACTACTCATACCATCAATATCAAAAACCTTACCTGAAGCTTGTTCTTTTATAGCGACCTTTAGTGTTCCAACAGGAGTTACAGAAATACCAACAAGCTCCTTGCCTGGTAACAGCTTGCTAAGCACTGATGAAAAGTCTTTCTGAAGTTCATTCTGATCAATACCAGATAGAAGTAAATTATTTACTATCGTTTGTTTTAGTCTTTGATATTTGGTAGCCGCTTGACCAATGTGGGATTGAATTTGATTGTTTGCTTCACCTGAACCTATTTGAACATTTGTTTCCCCAGTAGGGAAAGCTCTATCAGCAGGAAAATAACTAAATAATGCTTGATGCGGCGGTTGCTTTCTCTCTAGCAAAATAATCATTGTCTGGTTTAATTGATTTTCTCCCTGTATTCCTCCGCTTCTAGGATCAATTGTAAGCTGTATGGGCAAGGTATAGGGCGAAGTAATATTAGATAACTGCTTCTTAATATCCTGCGTAAGACTTTCTAACCTTTTTTTTCCGTTCTCAGATGACAGATATTGCGTAAGAGCCAACTGGTTTTGATCTTCATTTCTTCCTAGCTGTCCTTTAAGTATTTCCAGACCAATCTGTTGTTTTGCTGATAACAAATAGTCAACTTCCTCATTCGTTAACTCAAATGACATTCCCACTTTTATAGGTGCTGACTCATCACGAGCCAAAGACGAAAAATCCAGATAATTATTCATTTGTGGATGTGGAGACATAGCACCTAGAGAAACCAAGACCTGCTGACCTTCTTGAAAATAGCGTGGCATTAAGAGGCCTTTGACTAGTCGAACGGCCTCAAGAATTGTTGTTTTACCAATTGCGTTTGGCCCAACAATAACATTAGTTGCTTGGTCAAAATCAAAGCCGACATCACTGAGACCGCGTAGATTTTCTATTTTAAGGCTCTTTATTCTCATTCCTTATATCCTTTGTGTTTCTCATGTGGTGCTAATAACGCCTTGCTAACTTGCCATTTTATACAGTGCAGAACGAAGTGGCGCACTGTATAAAATGGTCAATGTTGAGCAAATTGTTAGCATTTAATTACTCAGGGCATTAAGTACAGCTTTGGGCTCTTTGGAAACCACATTAAGTAATACTAAAGCAGGTCCTTGGGGGGTACGATCACCGCGCTCCCAGTGCCGAAGAGTGCTTACGCTAATACCAAATGCTGAGGCGAATTCGCTTTGAGACATGCCGACCTGAGCACGAATGTTTTTAACATCAACAGGCCCAAATTTATGCACCACGGCTTTTGTTTTTTTGCCTTTTGAAAACTCGAGTGCTTCATCAAGGCCTTGTTTAATACTATCAAATGCTTTACTCATGATTTGTGGCCTCTGTAGTTTTTGATAATGAGCGTTGTTACGGTAGCAAGATCGTTGCGTTCCTGTTTTGACAAGTTGGCTTTTTCACCTTTGCCAAATACCGTAAGTAAAAATAGCGGTAATGTTTTGTTGTGGTAATAATAGATGACGCGAACACCACCGCTTTTGCCACGGCCCTGTGCAGACCACCGTAATTTACGGATGCCTCCTGTGCCCTGCATAATGTCGCCAGAAGCAGGATGCAAAGCCAAGTAATTGATAATGCTTGATTTCTCAGCTTGAGAGAGTAATTTATCAGATCGTCTTATGAACTCTGGCAGTTCAACTATGGTTTGCATGAATAAAAGTATAATCCAATGGATTACAGCTGTCAATTTCCATATTTATGCTAACGCTTTGCTCAGTGGCAATTCAAAGTGGAACGTTTTTGCTGCTTTTTTAGCAAAAAAAGTGCCGCTTTGAATTGTCCACTGGAGCTACTTGTGTACGCCCAGCATGGGCGTGAACTAATGAGGTGAAAGTCCTCTGTAGGA
>CAYNIU010000225.1:0-3140 GCA_964397365.1 uncultured Methylomarinum sp.
AAAAATCGCGTAGAATAGATGGATTAAATTTTCTTAATTCAATATTTTTTAAGGTGTTTGTTAAATGGTAACCATTCGTTTATCCAGAGGTGGCGCTAAAAACCGTCCTTTTTATCACGTTGTTGTAACCGACAGCAGAAACAGTCGTGATGGACGTTATATTGAGCGATTGGGTTTTTTCAACCCATTGGCTCGTGGTAATGAGGAAAGACTGCGTTTAAACAGTGAGCGCATTGACTACTGGAAATCACATGGAGCCCAGCCCTCAGATCGCGTTGCAAAACTGATAAAAGAAGTTGCCAAAGCAGCGGCTGCATAAGCATCATTGTTAAACGATGACACTATAAACGTTGGTGAAGTTTCCGGCGTTTTTGGCGTAAAGGGCTGGGTTAAGGTTTTTTCTTTCACACAACCACGAGAGAATATTTTGAGCTATTCGCCGTGGTATCTGCAGAAAGGTAAAGAGTTTAGGAAGGTTAAACTACTTAATGGCCAGCGTCAGGGCAAACTGGTTGTTGCTGCAATTGACGGGATAACCGACCGTGACGCAGCTGAAGCACTTTTAGGCTGGAAAATTCTGATAGATAAAAATCAGTTACCTGCTCCCGCAGAAGGTGAATTTTACTGGGCTGATTTACTTGGCTTGAAAGTTGAAACTGATCAGGGGGTTGCTTTGGGGGTTGTTGATCACCTTTTGGAAACGGGCGCTAATGATGTGCTGGTGGTGAAAGATGAAAAAAGAGAGCGTTTAATACCCTTTCTGCAACAACAAACGGTGCTGAAAATTGATCTTGAAAATGGCCTGATGGTTGTTGCTTGGGATCCTGATTTTTAGTGACAGCTATGCGTTTCGATGTCGTCAGTCTGTTTCCAGAGATGGTTCAATCCGCTGCCGGATATGGTGTGACAGGCAAGGCAATTGAGCGGAATATCGTAGAATTAGCCGTTTGGAACCCCAGGGATTATACCCACGATAGGCACCGGACTGTAGATGACCGACCTTATGGGGGCGGTCCAGGAATGGTGATGAAGTATCAGCCGCTGGTGGATGCAGTTGATGATGCCAGACATCAAAACAACTGCGCTGAATCCAGAGTGATTTATTTAAGCCCACAAGGTCAGCCACTGACGCAAAAGCTGATAATAGAAGCTTGTAATATTGAGCAATTGATTTTGGTAGCGGGCCGATATGAAGGGATAGATGAACGTTTTATTCAAAATGTTTGTGATGAGGAGTGGTCTTTAGGGGATTATGTCATTAGTGGCGGTGAATTGGCGGCATTAATTTTGATTGATGCTGTTACGAGGTTAATTCCCGGAGTGTTGGGAGATGAAGATTCCGCCAGACAGGACTCGCATATGAATGGCTTGTTGGACTGCCCACATTATACCAGGCCGGAACAAGGTACTTTAGGCGTTGTTCCAGAGGTGTTGTTAACTGGAAATCATGCGGCAATTGATCGTTGGCGAATGAAACAGGCCTTAGGGCGAACTTGGTTAAGAAGGCCGGATTTGCTAAAGAATATAGAATTAACGGCTGAGCAGGCAGCTTTGCTGAAAGAATTTAAAATTGAAGTTGATGTTAGAGGATGTGGTAATGAGTAATATTATTAAAGTATTGGAAGCAGAGCAGCTGAAAAAAGATGTGCCGGAATTCGGTCCTGGTGACACCGTTGTGGTTCAGGTTAAAGTAAAAGAAGGTTCTCGAGAAAGATTACAGGCTTTTGAAGGTGTTGTGATTGCCAAACGTAACCGAGGTTTGAACTCGGCGTTTACCGTGAGAAAGATTTCTCATGGTGTGGGTGTTGAGCGTGTGTTTCAGACGCACAGTCCTTTGGTGGGCAGCATTGAAGTAAAACGTCGTGGTGATGTGCGTCGCGCCAAGCTTTATTACTTACGTAACTTGACGGGTAAAGCGGCTCGTATTAAAGAGAGACTTTCGTAAGAAACAGTTGAATAGTAGAGTATGTGCTACTATGATCAAAAAAGGCAGCTTTGAGGCTGCCTTTTTTTTGCCTGTTGAAACTTAAATGACATTGATCATTCATTGGCGACCTGCTGTAGAAGATACATTCAAAATGGCGCGAGTCGTCTTAGAATGTGCATCTCTTGACCTGTATTTGATGGGGAATGTTATTCAGAAAACTGTTTGGCGTAAGCAGAAATATTTGCTGGAACAACAGGAGGATTCAGTAATAGCATGGCAAATAAAGCAATATTTACAAAATGTGTACAGCGTTACTTTGCAAGTTGAGTTAAAAAAGCAAGGAACAGCATTTGGCAACCGGGTTTGGAATGAGCTTTGTAACATACCGTTCGGACAGACAATGACTTATTCTGAATTGGCGGAGCGAGTGGGTTCTGGTGCGCGTGCGGTTGCTAACGCTTGCAGAAAGAATCCATTTCCAGGCATTATTCCTTGTCATCGAGTTGTTTCATTATCCGGGATAGGCGGGTTTATGGGGCAAAGACAAGGAGAGTATATTGAGATCAAACGCAGATTGATTGAATATGAAGCATTTATAAAAGAGCGTGGGGATGACAATAGATTCGACTGAATTAATTGATTTGTTTTTGGATGCTCTGTGGGTGGAGTATGGCTTGAGTGAAAATACTCTGGCAGCCTATGGCAGCGATTTAAAACAACTCTCCAAGTGGTTAAAAAACAGAACATTGATAGAGGTAAAAGAAGCTGATATTTCAGGTTTTTTGGCCAGTAGATATGATCAAGGTATCGGTAACCGATCTTCAGCCAGAATCTTATCCAGTCTGCGGCGCTTTTATGGTTTTTTATTTCGGGAAGGTAAAATAGAAACAGACCCGACAGAACGGATTGCCGCGCCACGTTCAGGGAGAGTTCTGCCGATGACATTGTCTGAAGCAGATGTGGAATTGCTGCTGGCAGCACCGGAAATAACAAATCCTTTAGGTTTCAGGGATAGAACCATGTTGGAAATGTTGTACGCCACCGGATTAAGAGTATCGGAACTGGTCGGTTTGAAATTTGAACAACTTAGTCTGATGCAGGGATGTATCAGAATTACCGGTAAGGGTAACAAAGAGAGATTGGTGCCCATTGGTGAAGAAGCAATGGACTGGATTGAACGATATATCGCCGGATCAAGAGAAGAGATTTTATC
>CAYNIU010000226.1:0-3130 GCA_964397365.1 uncultured Methylomarinum sp.
CAATGTTGCCAAGATGCAAATCACCATGACATTCGCGAATAAAACCGGCCTGTTTACGTTGCTTAAACAATGACAGTAATGCGCTATGTTGCTGTTCACTCCAGGATTTCAGATGTTTTAAAACATCCGGTTTATCAATGCTGTCCTGTTGTAGAATCTGACTGAAGTTCTCCTGCACCGGTTGTAATATCGCATCTGAATTGCCAAATTTCGAAGTGTCTGTTGCGCGTTCAATACTGTTGTGAAAATCAGCGATGATTTTTGCTGTTTGTTTTATGTGTTGGGTTGTTAGCTGATTCTTCATCAATAGTTGATCAAAAGTTTTGTCTTCTTCAAACTGACGCATTTTGACTGCATACTCAATTATTGTATCGGGGCGCAAATGGTTTAATGTGGGTTGTTGTTCAGTTCCGCTGATAGCCACTACTTCAAGATAGATATCTGGCGCCAGTCGTGAATTCAGACGTATTTCTTCAAGACAAAATAGTTGGCGTTTTTTTAGGCTGGAAAAATCGAGAAATCCGAGATTTAGCGGTTTTTTGATTTTATAAGCATATTGGCCGGTTAGCAGAATCCAGGAAATATGGGTTTCGATTATTTTGAAATATTCGACCTTATGGGGGAACAATGCCGGATTTTTCAAGGACTGAATCAATAATGACTGTGTATTCATATGACGACCGGTGATGCGGGTTCGCTAAAGTTGACAAGATAACATCTAATAGGGATCATCAGGAGTCATAACTATAAAAAAACAGCTTATGAGTATTGATACATTGAAAATGCGCCAGGTAAAGATAGATACCTATCATGAAAATGTCGCTTACTTGAATCGTGAATGCAATATTTATCGGGCAGAAGGGTTTCAGGCATTGTCCAAAATTCTGGTTAGTGCCAATGGCTCCCGGTTGTTGGCGGTACTCAATGTGGTGGATGATAATTCCATTGTACAACCGGGAGAACTGGGTCTTTCGCAACAGGCGTTTAAACATTTTGATGTCGATGAAGGAGCCCTGGTAACGGTAAATCATGCTGAACCGCCAAAATCAATGGATGCGGTGCGGCGTAAAATCAATGGCGAACGCCTCGACCAGACAGACTTTAATGATATTGCCCGTGATATTGTTGAAACCCGTTATTCGAAAATGGAAATGGCTGCTTTTCTGGTGGCAACCGGACAAAATAATCTTGATCGTGACGAGTTGTTATATTTAACTCAGGCCATGTTGCAGTCCGGGGAACGTATAGATTGGCATGAACCATTGGTTGCCGATAAACATTGTATCGGTGGAATTCCCGGAAATCGAACCTCCATGTTGGTGGTGCCGATTGTCGCCGCTCACGGTATGCTGATCCCCAAAACCTCCAGTCGTGCGATTACATCGCCCGCCGGAACAGCGGATACCATGGGGATCTTGGCCCATGTCAATCTGACACCGGAACAGATGCTGGATATTGTCCGTCAGGAACGCGGCTGTCTGGCCTGGGGTGGAACAGCCAAACTGGCGCCGGTTGATGATATGCTGATTTCGGTCGAAAGACCTTTAGGTATAGATTCACAAGGGCAAATGGTGGCGTCGATTCTGTCGAAAAAACTGGCGGCCGGTTCTACCCATTTGATCATTGATATTCCTGTGGGACCCACAGCTAAAGTCCGGCATATGCGGCAGGCATTGGCATTACGTAAATTATTCGAATTTGTCGGTGACCGCCTTAATATTCACCTGGAAGTAATGATTACTGATGGGCGTCAGCCAATTGGTCTGGGGATTGGGCCGGTGCTGGAAGCTCGTGATGTTATGAAAGTTCTGAATAATGATCCCGATGCCCCTGTCGATTTGCGCCAAAAATCGTTACAGTTGGCTGGAAGAATAATCGAATTTGATCCCGATGTGCGTGGTGGGCAAGGTTACGCAATAGCCAGGGATATTCTGGAGTCGGGGAGGGCATGTGCGAAAATGAATAATATTATCAAAGCTCAGGGTGAGAAAAAAATTGATTTGCAACCGGGAAAACTCTGTTATCAAGTGTGTGCTGATCGTGATGGAATTATTACTCATATTGATAATTTTCAAACCGCAAAAATTGCCCGCATCGCCGGAGCACCGATGGACAAAAAAGCCGGGGTTGATTTGTTAAAAAAACTGGGTGACAAGGTATCTAAAGGCGAGCCTTTGTTTCGAATCCATGCCGAATTTGCCGCCGATTTCAAGTTTGCAACAGATTTGGCAAAACACAACAGCGGATACAGCATTGGCGATGAAAAACAGGTTTTAAAATCGTTGATTTCTTTTTAGGGAGACGCCATGTTGATACTTGCATTTTCGGAATATCTGCCGCAGGCGCAACGTCTGGCTTCGGCGCTGGATGTACCGTTGCAAGCAGTTTTCCTGCATCATTTTCCGGATGGTGAAAGCCTGTTGCGTTTACCGACAATTATTCCAGGACATGTCATTATCTGCCGTAGTCTTAATCAACCCAATGATAAATTGATCGAATTGTTACTGTGTGCAAAAACGGCTCGGCAGTTGGGGGCAAATCGGGTAACACTAGTGGCGCCGTATTTATGTTACATGCGGCAGGATATTGCCAATCAACCGGGTGAAGCGGTTAGTCAACGTATTATTGGCAACATGCTGGCAGAATTATTTGATGATGTGATTACCGTCGATCCACATTTACACCGTATTTCAACATTAAATCAGGCAATACCCATAGCCAATGCCGTTAGTCTGACTGCGGCCGATGAGATGGCCAGGTTTCTCAAACAGCAACTGGATTATGCGGTATTACTGGGACCGGATGGCGAATCAGAGCAGTGGGTTGCCGCGATTGCTGAAAAAATCGGTTTTGATTATGCGGTGGCAGATAAAACACGTCAGGGTGATAAGCAAGTTACCATAAACTTGCCTGATTATGATTTTCATCACAAAGCGGTTGTTATTATTGATGATGTGGCCAGTACCGGCAGAACATTGTCCCAAGCCGCCGGCTTGTTATTGGCGGCTGGCGCTAAGCAGGTTGATGCGGCAATTACTCATCCGCTGTTTTGCAGTGATGCCGAAACTCATATTATGCAGTCCGGGGTGAAACAAATCTGGAGTACTGACAGTATCACCCATTCCAGCGC
>CAYNIU010000227.1:0-1391 GCA_964397365.1 uncultured Methylomarinum sp.
CCGGATAATGTGGAGGAAATACCTGTGGCAGTGATAAAAATATCCCCGGAACAGATAAGCAGAAAAAAACGCCGTGGCCCCAAAGGTCATGCCGTTGATTTATCAGCTCTGGAAGATGTAAAAGCCTTGCTGGGAAATGAATCCCGACAGCGTGATTTGCTGATTGAACACCTGCATAAAATTCAGGATCAGTATCAGCATATTTCCTCCAGACATCTTGTCGCTCTTGCGCATGAGATGAAACTGTCCCCGGCCGAAGTCTATGAAGTCGCTTCTTTTTATCATCATTTTGATGTCGTCAAAGACGGTCAGACACCACCGCCTGCTTTAACTGTCCGTGTTTGTGAATCATTATCCTGTTCAATGGCGGGTGCTGATGAATTGATAGAGGCTTTGGAAAAAAGCTTGAACGATAATGTTCGAGTTCAGAAAGTGCCTTGTGTCGGGCGTTGTCAACACGCTCCGGTCGCTGTCGTCGGTCAAAACCCGATTGACCAGGCTACAGCAGAAACTGTGACCCAGGCAGTTGACAATAATGATATTAAGGCAAAAGTTAGCGATTACCTTGATATGAAACAATATAAGGCTGACGGCGGTTATCAGACACTGAAAAAATTGTTGGAAGGCGATATCAGTGCCGAATCCATCATCAAGAAAATGGAAAATTCCGGTCTGCGTGGGCTGGGTGGAGCCGGTTTTCCAGCGGGCAGAAAATGGCGTATCGTCAGTGGTTTTGAAGGCCCGCGGATGATGGCTGTCAACATTGATGAAGGCGAGCCGGGTACATTTAAAGATCGTCATTATCTGGAACAAGATCCGCATCGTTTTCTGGAAGGCATGTTGATAGCGGCATTAACCGTGGGATGTGATGAAATCTACATTTATTTGCGCGATGAATATGCCGGTTGCCGCCAAATCTTGACTCAGGAAATTGCCAATCTGGAAAACAATCCGCCCTCAAGCATATACAAACTCCCACCGATTCATTTACGCCGTGGTGCCGGCGCTTATATTTGCGGTGAAGAATCGGCTATGGTTGAATCTATCGAAGGTAAACGCGGTATGCCGCGCCTTAGGCCGCCCTTCCTGGCCGAAGTCGGTTTATTTGGCAGACCGACCCTGGAACATAATATGGAATCCGTTTACTGGGTCAGAGATATTGTTGAAAAAGGTCCGGAATGGTTCTCCTCCTATGGTAGAAATGAGCGTAAAGGTTTACGTTCATTTTCTATTTCCGGCCGGGTCAACAAACCGGGTGTGCATTTGGCGCCCGCCGGTATTACTGTACGCGAACTCATCGAAGAATATTGCGGTGGTATGCAAGAAGGCCATGAGTTTTACGGTTATTTTCCAGGTGGTGCATCGGGTGGTATTTTACCGGCCTCAATGGG
>CAYNIU010000227.1:1491-3128 GCA_964397365.1 uncultured Methylomarinum sp.
AAGGAAATTCCGCATCTTTGCTACAAAGACGGAATGCGTCCAGACGGCAACTGTCGGGCCTGTGTTGTCGAAATTGAAGGCGAAAGAACCCTGGCGCCTTCTTGTTGTCGCATGCCGACAGCGGGCATGAAAGTGGAAACTGCTAGCGAGAGGGCGACAAAATCGCAAAAAATGGTACTTGAATTACTCAAGTCAGATATGCCCGAACAAGGTAAATCACCGTACAAACTGGATTCCGAACTGGATTTCTGGGCGGATAAAATGCAGGTTGGTGCGCCGCGCTTTGCAGGTCGTACTCAACCAGAAGCCGACCTGTCACATCCGGCAATGGCTGTTAATCTGGATGCCTGCATACAATGCACTCGTTGTGTACGTGCCTGCCGCGAAGAACAAATGAATGACGTTATTGGTTACGCCAATCGCGGCGCTTATTCCGAGATTGTCTTCGATATTGCTGATCCAATGGGCGCCAGCAGTTGTGTCGCCTGTGGCGAATGTGTTCAGGCCTGTCCTACCGGCGCCTTGATGCCTGCCAACAATGTGGGTCTTGAAGTCGCCGATAAAACCGTCAATTCAACCTGTCCTTATTGTGGCGTCGGCTGTTTAATCAAATACCACGTTAAAGACAACAAAATCCTTTATACCGAAGGACGCGATGGTTATACCAACCACTTTCGTCTTTGCGTAAAAGGCCGCTATGGTTTTAACTATATTCACAATCCTTTACGACTGACCAAGCCGCTTATTAGACGGGAAGGTGTCGCCAAAACTACCGAGTTGCTGGATCCAAACGATCTCGACAAGGTTTTCAGAGAGGCCAGTTGGGAAGAAGCGCTGGATTTTGCCGCCAACGGCTTGAAAAAAATCCGTGACGAAAAAGGCAAAAAAGCCTTGGCCGGTTTGGGGTCTGCCAAAGGCAGTAATGAAGAGGCCTATTTGTTCCAGAAACTGATACGTACCGGCTTTGGCTCCAA
The DNA here is from genome assembly GCA_964397365.1 of uncultured Methylomarinum sp. GTDB lineage: Bacteria > Pseudomonadota > Gammaproteobacteria > Methylococcales > Methylomonadaceae > Methylomarinum. Next base: position 2,466 of record CAYNIU010000227.1, read on the forward strand.
CAATGTCGACCATTGTACTCGTCTGTGCCACGCTTCATCGGTCGTCGCTTTGCTGGAATGTCTGGGGTCAGGCGCGGTATCCAATCCCGTTTCTGATGTCAGTAAGGCGGATGTCATCATTATTATCGGCTCCAACCCAACGGTCAATCATCCGGTGGGCGCCACTTTCATGAAGAATGCGGCAAAAAAAGGTACCAAAATTATTCTGATAGATCCAAATCGTACCGCCATTGCCAAGTATGCCTCTCATGTATTGCAATTTCGTCCGGACACTGACGTTGCTCTGCTAAACGGCATCATGCACGTTATTCTGTTTGAGAATTTGCAAAACGATAAATACATTGCCAAATACACTGAAGATTTCCAGCAAATGCGCGCGCATTTGAAAAACTACAGTCCTGAAAAGGTGGCGCCAATCTGTGGAATCGATGCCGACACGATTCGCGAAGTCGCCCGATTGTATGCAACTTCCGAAAGATCTATGATCTTATGGGGCATGGGTATTTCCCAGCATATTCACGGTACCGACAATGCCCGCTGCCTGATCTCACTGGCTTTAATGACCGGACAAATTGGTCGCCCAGGTACCGGTTTGCATCCGTTACGTGGGCAAAACAATGTCCAGGGGGCTTCTGATGTGGGTCTGATTCCAATGGTTTATCC
>CAYNIU010000228.1:0-3111 GCA_964397365.1 uncultured Methylomarinum sp.
ACTGTGCGACCACCCTCACGTACCGCGAAACGTAAACCCTCGTCCATCGCGATTGGAGCAATCAGCTTTACCTCGACCGTGACGTTATCACCCGGCATCACCATTTCAACACCTTCCGGCAATTCAACAGCACCTGTAATGTCGGTAGTTCTAAAGTAAAACTGTGGACGATAACCATTAAAGAATGGTGTATGACGACCACCCTCATCTTTAGACAATACGTAAATTTCCGCCTTGAAGTGGGTATGTGGCGTGATTGTTCCTACGTGAGCCAATACCTGACCACGCTCAACATCCTCGCGTTTTGTACCCCGCAGCAATACACCTACGTTGTCACCAGCCTCACCTTGATCCAGCAATTTGCGGAACATTTCCACACCGGTACAGGTGGTTTTGGTTGTTTCTTTGATACCGACGATCTCGATTTCTTCACCGACCTTGATAATACCTCGCTCAACACGCCCCGTTACTACGGTTCCGCGCCCCGAGATAGAGAATACATCTTCAATAGGCATCAGAAACGCGCCATCTACTGCACGCTCCGGCTCTGGTATATAGCTGTCTAATGCTTCTACCAGCTTAACTACAGAAGGAATTCCAATTTCACTGGTATCTCCTTCCAGAGCCTTTAAGGCTGAACCCACAATAATCGGGGTATCATCACCAGGAAATTCGTAGGCATCCAGCAATTCACGCACTTCCATTTCAACCAGTTCAATCAATTCTTCATCGTCAACCATATCCGCTTTATTCAGATAGACTACGATGTATGGCACACCAACCTGTCTTGACAACAGAATGTGCTCTCTTGTTTGCGGCATTGGACCATCAGCTGCTGAACAGACTAAAATCGCCCCATCCATTTGCGCCGCGCCGGTAATCATGTTTTTTACATAGTCAGCGTGACCCGGACAGTCAACGTGTGCGTAATGACGCTTGTCTGACTCATATTCCACATGCGATGTTGCTATCGTAATACCACGCTCACGCTCTTCCGGTGCATTATCAATCTGATCAAAAGCTCTTGCTTCGCCACCCTGGAGTTCAGCCATTACTTTTGTTAACGCTGCTGTTAATGTTGTTTTACCGTGGTCAACGTGACCAATGGTGCCCACGTTTACGTGCGGCTTATTTCTCTCAAATTTCTCTTTAGCCATGAGTCAATACCTATATTAAATAACGAGTTAAGATACTTTTTTAATAATCGCTTCCGCAATATTTGCAGGTGCTTCTCTATATCTATCAAACTGCATACTGTATGTTGCCCGACCTTGAGTCGCAGAACGTAAATCAGTTGCATAACCAAACATTTCAGCCAGCGGAACTTCACAGTCAATCGTTTTCCCCGCTGGAGAATCATCCATACCCTGGATCATTCCTCGACGCCTGTTTATATCGCCGACAACATCCCCCATATACTCTTCCGGTGTCACCACTTCCACCTTCATAACAGGCTCAAGCAACACTGGATTTGCAGTCTTTGCGCCATCCTTGAAACACATTGATCCTGCTATCTTGAAAGCCATTTCATTCGAATCGACATCATGATATGAACCATCGAACAAACTAACCCTTACATCAACAACCGGAAAACCGGCCAATACACCGTTCTCCATTTGTTCCTGAACTCCCTTGTCAACAGCGGGAATATATTCCTTAGGAACCACCCCACCAACAATCTCGTTCACAAATTCGTAACCAGCCCCTTGCTCTAAAGGCTCAATCCGCAACCAAACATGACCATACTGACCACGACCACCAGACTGTCTTACAAATTTACCTTCATATTCAACTGACTTGCTTATTGTCTCCCTATAAGCAACCTGAGGAGCCCCCACATTGGCCTCCACACCAAACTCTCTTTGCAAGCGGTCAACAATAATCTCAAGATGCAATTCGCCCATGCCGGAAATAATAACCTGTCCGGACTCTTCATCTGTAAACACCCGAAACGAGGGATCCTCCTTCGCCAATTTACCCAGGGCAATACCCATTTTTTCCTGGTCTGCCTGAGTCTTCGGCTCTACAGCCACCGATATTACCGGCTCAGGAAATTCCATTTTTTCTAAAATAACAGGCGACCCTATCTCACACAAAGTATCACCGGTTGTCACATCCTTTAAACCAATTGCCGCAGCAATATCTCCAGCCCGAACCTCCTTTACTTCTTCGCGACTGTTAGCATGCATCTGCACCAAACGACCAATACGCTCTTTCTTCCCTTTAACTGAATTAAAAACCGCATCCCCCGAACGCAACACGCCTGAATAAACCCTAAAAAATGTCAAGGTACCAACAAACGAATCAGTAGCAATCTTAAATGCTAATGCAGAAAAAGGTTCGGCATCATCGGCCGGCCTTTCCACTTCCTCATCGGAACCTTCGATATGCCCCCTGATAGCATCTACATCTGTTGGCGCCGGCATAAATTCAATAACGGCATCCAACACACTTTGCACACCTTTATTTTTAAAGGCAGATCCGCATAAAGCCGGAACTACCTTATTGGCCAACGTTTGCAATCTAATTCCCTGCTTAATATCATCATTAGACAACTCGCCCTCTTCGAGATATCTTTCCATCAGCTCATCAGTTGCTTCGGCAGCTGACTCCATCAGATGCTCTCGCCACTCTTCCGCCAACGATTGCAATTCGACCGGAATATCCTTTTCCTCAAACCTCACACCCATATTGGCATCTTCCCAATATATTGCTCTCATTTTTACAAGATCCACAACCCCTTCAAACGATTCTTCTGCCCCGATGGGTAACTGCATTGGAACAGGATTGCTACCTAATCTCGTTTTAATCTGGCCAATCACATGCAAAAAATCAGCACCGGAACGATCCATTTTATTAACAAAGACCATTCTTGGAACATTGTATTTATCTGCCTGCCGCCATACTGTCTCAGATTGCGGTTCTACACCACCTACCGCACAAAATACCGCACAAGCTCCATCCAGAACTCTAAGAGAACGCTCCACCTCAATTGTGAAATCTACATGCCCCGGCGTATCAATAATATTAATACGATGCTCAGAAAACTGCTTTTCCATCCCCGACCAAAAACAAGTTGTAGCCGCTGATGTTATCGTTATTCCGCGCTCC
>CAYNIU010000229.1:0-3095 GCA_964397365.1 uncultured Methylomarinum sp.
GAGGTTTGTTGACAGAGACAGAACAATTACTCTTAAATTATTTAGAAGAATTGTGAATGTAAACTGTTGCCCCAACCACGGCGGCGGGAGATACTAACAGATTCAACAATGGAATCGTTAAGCCCATAACCGTCACGCCGCCAAACCCTAAACTGGCAAAACGTCTGCTTTTCAATAGCTGTTTTTGCTCTGAAAACAACAAACCTTTGTTTTCCAGTGGATAGGCCATATATTCCAGAGCCATACCCCAGGCGCCAAATAAGGCCCATAGAAATGGGGCGATAATATTAACACCCGGAATAATAAACAAAATCAATAACGGCAACATTCGGGTCAACAGGTACCCTGCTCTTTTTAATTCTGCAAAGAACACTTTATTCCAGGGCTGTTCTTCAAGATGCGACTTTTGTCCCGAAAGCAGTTCCACGGTTTTTATTGCTAAGCGACTGTAAAAAGGCGCCGCAATCAGATTTGCCACTATCGTAAAGGTAAAAAACCCGGTCAGTAAAAAACTGATAAAAAACAATGGCCATAAAAACCACTCCAACCAGGATAACCAGCTGGGTATAAATTGATTAATCAGATCCGATACGTAGTAATACCCTAAAAGCAAGGCTATGCCGTACAGAATAAAGTTAATCAACAGAGGGATCAGGAAGTATTTCCTTAATTCTTTACGGGATAATAATTGTACTCCCTGCAACAAACATTTTACGGCATAAAATGGATTTTGGCTTTCTTTTGTCAGTTCTAACATATTTGTAAACTCCTCACTCCGTCTTGTTGCTCTGGATTTAAAATAACACCCCGCTCAGTTACAATCGCTGCAATCAATTCCGCCGGGGTCACGTCAAAAACAGGGTTCCAGGCGGTTATTAAAGAATCTATCTGACCATAACAATCCGGCAATAATTCCATTGGATTACGCTGTTCAATTTCAATCATCTCGCCACTGGCTATGGAAAAATCAATGGTAGATACCGGCGCGACGACCATGACTTTGACGCCATGTCGCTTTGCCAGTACGGCTAAAGCATAAGTGCCTATTTTATTAGCCACGTCACCATTGGCGGCAATCCTGTCCGCACCTACGATAATCCAGTCCAGCTTTCCTGATTTCATTAACCAGGCAGCCGCGGAATCAGCAATTAAGGTTACTGGTATGCCATCCTGGGCCAGCTCCCATACGGTTAATCTGGCTCCTTGTAACCATGGCCGGGTTTCACCGGCATAGACTTGTTTTAGACCGCGCTTGAAGGCGCTCCTGATCACCCCTAAAGCAGTACCATAACCTCCGGTTGCCAAAGCGCCGGCATTGCAATGGGTCATAACCGCCTGGGCATCGGTTAAAAGATCGGCGCCCAATTCCCCCATCCGCAGATTGGCGGCCAAATCATCGGCATGTATTTTCTCAGCGGCAGCACTTATTTCAGCCACAGGATCGCCCTCTATGGCAGCGATTATTTGACGCATTTTATCCAGGGCCCAGAATAAATTCACTGCCGTGGGTCTGCTGCCAGCTAATAAATCAATATCGCGAACAACATTGTTTCTCCAATTGCGTTTATCGTGTGAATAATGCTGCATCACTGATAATGCCACGCCATAGGCGGCAGCAATGCCAATCGCAGGAGCTCCCCTCACCTGCATACTCATAATGGCATCACAGACATCCTGCACGTTGTCATATTCATTGTAGATAGTCTGATCGGGTAATAATCGCTGATCCAGTACTTTTAAACTATGCCCGGTCCAACTCAAAGCCTGTACAGTTAATTGCTTGCTGACACTCATTAGTTATTTTAATTACGGTTAAAAAGTTATAATTCTCTCTGAAACATTCAGGAAGGAATTATGCAAGTTGATATTATTATTGAAGCGCGATGGATTATACCTGTTGAACCGGAATCCGTAATCCATGAAAACTACAGTATTGTGATTGATGGCGGCAAAATCGTTGATTTGTTGCCTCATGGTATAGCCTTGGAAAAATATCAACCGCACTCACTGCAGAAGCTTCAATCGCACGTCCTTATTCCTGGCTTAATTAATTGCCATACCCATGCTGGTTTGACATTGATGCGCGGAATAGCCGATGACTTGCATCTCATGGACTGGCTGCAAAACCATATCTGGCCGCTGGAACAGAAATGGGTAGGCGAAACCTTTGTTCGCGATGGAACTGACCTGGCAATTGCCGAAATGATACGCGGCGGTACGACTTGCTTTAATGACATGTATTTCTTTCCTGAAGTTGCAGCTCATCAGGCACTTCATCATGGCATACGCGCTAATATCGGATTGATTGTGATTGATTTTCCCTCAGCCTGGGCTGAAAACAGTGAAACTTACATCGAAAAAGGTCTGGCCTTGCATGAGCAATTCCGTCATGAAACATTACTGTCAACCTCCTTTGCGCCTCATGCACCCTACACCGTGTCTGATGAAGCGCTGACTAAAATTCGCACCTTAGCCGATGAACTGGAACTGTCTGTGCATATGCATGTCCATGAAACCCGGCACGAAATTGATGAACAACAACACAAAACCGCTCAGACCCCTCTGCAACGACTGGATAAACTTGGCTTGCTGACACCGTCTTTTATGGCCGTTCACATGACCCAGCTAGCGGAATCTGATATTGCTGATTACGCTAAAACCGGCGCTCATATTGTGCATTGCCCGGAATCGAACCTTAAACTGGCCAGTGGCTTTTGTCCTGTCGCCCAGTGTCTGGATGCCGGGATTAATGCTGCCTTGGGTACTGATAGCGCTGCCAGCAACAATGATCTGGACATGTTGGCTGAAATGCGTATTGCAGCATTGTTGGCAAAAGGCGTTAGTCATGATGCTTCTGCTGTTCCGGCGATGACAGCGTTACAAATGGCAACCCTAAACGGCGCTAGAGCATTGGGTTTGGAAAATGAAATCGGTACGCTCACCGTGGGTAAAGCCGCCGATATGGTCGCCATTAATCTGGATGAACTGGAAACTCAGCCACTTTTTAACCCGCTTTCGCAAATTGTTTACTCCGCTGCACGCCATCAGGTCTCCGATGTTTGGGTTGCCGGCAAACAACTCTTAAAAGAGCGTAA
>CAYNIU010000230.1:0-3088 GCA_964397365.1 uncultured Methylomarinum sp.
GGAGGAGCGCCAATCAGCCGGGAAACCGTATGTCGTTCCATATATTCGGACATATCAAAGCGAATCAATTCAATACCCAGCACTTTGGCCAACTGACGTGTCACTTCTGTTTTACCCACTCCGGTCGGGCCGGCAAAAAGAAAGGCTCCTATTGTTTTAGAAATATCCCGCAAACCGGCACGGGACAATTTAATGGCTGTTGCCAATTCTGAAATTGCTTCATCCTGACCAAAAACCAACATTTTCAAATTTTTCTCAAGATTAGCCAATTTATCTATATCACTAGAAGAAACTGACTGGACAGGAACACGGGCAATTTTGGCCACAACCTCTTCAATTTCAGCTTCGTCAATCATGGTTTTTCTTTTATCTTCCGAAAACAATCGCTGTCTTGCCCCGGCTTCATCAATGACATCAATCGCTTTATCCGGCAAGTGCCGGTCGGTGATAAAACGAGCGGATAATTCAACGGCCAATTTTAAAGCTTCAGCAGTATATTTAAGCTCATGATGTTCCTCAAAGCGTGACTTAAGCCCTTTAAGAATTTTAATCGTGTCTTCTACAGAAGATTCCACAATATCAATTTTTTGGAACCGTCTGGCAAGCGCATGATCTTTTTCAAAAATACCACGATATTCCTGGTAGGTCGTTGAACCGATACATCGCAACTGCCCCGATGCCAATACCGGTTTAATCAAATTGGATGCGTCCATAACACCACCCGAAGCCGATCCAGCACCAATAATCGTGTGAATTTCGTCTATAAACAGAATGGAATGAGGTTCTTTTTTTAGCTGATTAACTAGTGCTTTCAGGCGTTTTTCAAAATCTCCCCGATACTTGGTTCCTGCAACCAGAGAACCTAAATCCAGCGCATAAATCACATTACCCTGCAAAATATCCGGCACATCTTCTTCGACGATTCTCTTTGCCAGACCCTCTGCAATAGCTGTTTTACCCACCCCCGATTCACCAACTAATAAAGGATTGTTTTTTCTTCTGCGGCATAATATTTGAATGGTTCTTTCAACTTCCATTTCCCGCCCAATCAGTGGATCAATTTTTCCTGCTAAAGCCTCCTCATTAAGATTGGTCGCATATTTCTGCAAAGGAGTGGCGGAGACTTCATTGCCGGCAGGTTCAACTGACACATCTTCTTCCGGCACATTATCGGCTTCGTGCTTAGAAACCCCGTGAGCCAGATAATTGACAACATCAAGCCGGGTAATGTTTTGCTTACCCAATAAATAAACAGCATGCGAATCCTGTTCGCTGAACAGAGCTACAAACAAATTGGCGCCGGAAACTTCTTTTTTATCCGATGCCTGAACATGGAAAACAGCGCGTTGCAAAACTCGCTGAAAACCTAATGTTGGCTGGGTTTCCCGTTGAATGCCCTCAGGAATCAACGACATTGTCTCATCAATAAACTGGGTTAATTCACCTCTGATTGTATTGATATTGCAGCCACAAGCTTGCAGTACCGGTTTAGCCGTTTCATTATCCAGCAGCGCCAACAATAAATGTTCAACTGTTATAAATTCATGTCTTTTATTATGCGCATTGGTGAAAGCGACATTTAATGTTATTTCCAGTTCTTTACTTAACATAATTTAATCTCATTACGCTTCTTCCATTGTACACATCAGCGGATGATGATTTTCACGCGAATAATCGTTAACGATGCATACTTTGGTTTCCGCTACATCCTGGGTATAAGTCCCGCAAACACCAACACCCTGCGTATGAACCTGTAACATGACTTGCGTAGCCCTGTCTTCGTTCATATTAAAAAAATCAGTAAGAATCTCAACCACAAAATCCATTGGTGTAAAATCGTCATTTAATAACATAACCTTATACAAAGGGGGTTTTTTTAACTTCGGCCTTGCTTCCTGAACGGCTAAACCACCATCATTATCTTTAAAAGGGTCTGTATCAGTCATTTTTAACAATCGTACGGTTAATATATTCTTAACATAGTGCTTTCGCGCCAAAATTTCAATCTTTACAGGCATTCAAATGCCAATTCTTGTAAAATACCGGGATTATTTTATATCTATTATAATATTGGGTTTGATTATACACATCTTGTTTCAACAAAGGCCGCATCTGAATGCGTTGACGGAAATTTTATCACCACCACCCCGACCCCTGATCCGTAACCTGTTTCATCAGACTCTTTCGAGCATTATTAGTTTGAACTATTTTATCATTTCAATGATAAATGCAGGCATCAGCTTAATCTACCCAACACATATGAATGTATATCAGCTACTCATCTCATATTCTCCGATCATAATGGCAGTACAAATACTCCGGCCATTTGTCAACGTCTATGAAACAGATAAAATGAATACTGTGAGTAAATGTATTTCTGGAGTTTACTAATGGTTTGGAAACCACATGTCACTGTCGCGGCAATCATTGAACAGGACAACCGTTTCCTTTTGGTTGAGGAACACACATCCAATGGCTTGGCTTTTAACCAACCCGCCGGTCATCTGGAGGAAAATGAAGATCTGATTAGTGCGGTTAAACGCGAAGTTGCAGAAGAAACGGCCTGGCAATTTGAGGCGGAACATCTAATTGGTGTTCAACTTTGGCGGAAAATGCCTCATCAACCCAGTTTTGTGCGCTTTTGTTTTGCCGGTCAAATCCATTCATTCGATCAGGAACAGGAGCTTGATGATGGTATCATCCGAACTCACTGGTTAAGCCGGGAACAAATTGCCGCCCAAAAACAGCGCTTGCGCAGCCCTCTGGTTTTAATCAGTGTTGATGAATATCTACAGGGAAAACGTTATCCGCTTTCTATGTTGCAGGCATTTCTTGATTTGAGTTATGAGTAAAAATATTATCGTCGGCATGTCCGGGGGCGTTGACTCTTCCGTGACCGCTTTAGAACTACTGAAGCAAGGTCATCAGGTCACCGGTCTATTCATGAAAAACTGGGAAGAAGATGATGGCACGGAATACTGTACGGCCATGGAGGATCTGGCCGATGCGCAGCAGGTATGTGACAAACTGGGTATCGAATTAAAAACAGTCAACTTTGCAACTGAATACTGGGATGAAGTATTTGAAG
>CAYNIU010000231.1:0-3042 GCA_964397365.1 uncultured Methylomarinum sp.
AGAAATCGGAGCCTTGCAGGCGGCTGGCTATCAACAAGAAGTTAAGGAAGTCGAAGCGTTCAAAAAGCTGGGCGCACCTTTGTTGACCAGTAATCCTATCGTCAACAAAGGGATGTATGAGTTAAAGCGCGTCATTAATGCCATTATCAAACAGTACGGTAAGCCCGATATTATTCGTATTGAAATGGCGCGTGATTTAGAAATGAATACCCAACGCTACAAAGAACATGAAGCCCGACAAAATAAAAACAAAAAAGACAATGAAAAAGCAGTGGCTGTTTATAAAGAGCTTGGACTGGGCAGTTATCCCAACCGTGATGACAAAATAAAATATCGCCTGTGGCAGGAACAAAAACACTGTTGTGCTTATAGCGTTAAAGAGATTCCGCTTAATACGCTGTTTACAGCAGAGGTTGAAATTGATCATATTCTACCTTACAAAAAATCGCTGGATGATTCCTACATGAATAAAGTGTTGTGTTATACCATCGAAAATCGTTTTAAAGGCGATAGAACCCCGAAAGATGCCTGGGGTGGTAATGAAGAAAAATGGACGCAAATGACTCAGGCAATCAGCAGATGGAAAGGGCTTGATTCTAAAGTCAAGCGTTTTTATCAAACAGAAGCAGATCTCCAAAAAAGGGACTTTATTGCTTCGCAACTTAATGATACCCGCTATATTTCCAGACAGGCGTTAGATTATATCAAGCAACTGGGCTGTGATGTATCGGTTACTAAAGGTTTTGTCGTGTCACAAATACGCCATCAATGGGGCTTTAATGACTTGATTGGTGAAGTCTCAAAAAAAGACCGTACTGATCACCGACATCATGCGATTGATGCCGTGGTTATTGCAGCCACATCGCGGAGTTTGTACAGCAAAGCAGTGAAACAAATTGAGCGGGATAAGCTTAAAATCAAGCCACCGTATCCTGAGCTTAAAAATGAACTTGCAAAACACCTAAAACATATGATTGTTTCACATGTTAGTCAGCGAAAATTATCAGGTGAATTACATGAAGAAACCGGCGCAGGGTACATTGAACGGCATGGTGGTCTGGTTTATCGTAAACCCCTGTCTCCAGAATTTACAGCTAAAAATGTACAGAGTATTGTCGATGAAGCAGTCAAACAGCAAGTATTTGCTCATTTAGCACATCATGGCGATGATCCAAAAAAGGCTTTTGCAGATGGTGTGACAGTTTTACATAAAGACGGCAAAACAGCGATTAGGCGAGTTCGCGTATTGCAATCAAAAACAACTCTGAAAAAGCTGAAACAAAATAAATTTGGTATCAAAGATAAATCAGGTAAAGTCTTTAAATATATGAGCTACGGCAATATACATCATGTGGAAATCATTCAGAATGATACAACTGGTCGATACAAAGGTGAGTTCGTCACTATGATGCAAGCCAGTCACCGGGCTAAAGGCATACAAAGCAAGTTAAATACATCAGGGCGAAAGCAGGCTATTATTAAAACCGATCATAGTGATGGCTGGCGCTTTGTAATGGCATTGCATAGAAATGATCTGGTTAGCGTCTGTGGCGATCCAGAAAAAGGTAATCGTGAATTTTACCGGGTACAGAAACTTGAATTTCCTGGTGGACTGACATTAAGGCTTCACACAGCATCCACACTTGATAATAAAAATGAAGAGCTAAGATTGTCTATTTCCGCTCTGATGAAGAAAAATGTAGTCAAGCATAGAGTCAATGCCATAGGGATCATTAGCGATGATTAAACGCATTATTGATATTAGTCATAAAGCTTATCTACATTTAAAGCACCATCAGTTACTGATAGATCAACAAAATAAAATAGTTGAGCAAGTGCCGGTCGAAGATTTAGGTATCCTGATTCTGCAACACCCGGCTATTGTGTTGACCCAGCAAGTGATTATTGCCTGTCAAAAAAACAATGTTGTGATTGTATTTTGTGATGACAAACATTTGCCTTATTCAGTTATCCTGCCCATTGCTGAAAGTCATACCTTGCATAATAAAATTTTAAAACAACAAATGATTATTACAGAACCCATTCGTAAACGACTATGGCAACAGATAGTACAGGCCAAAATTCAGCAGCAGGAAAAAACTTTGGCCGTGTTAAATAAACAAAGTACACATTTGCAGCGTCTGGCAAAACAAGTAAAAACAGGTGACAGTGGCAACTGTGAAGCCATTGCCGCACAAGCTTACTGGAAATTATTATTTGGTAAAGACTTTCGCCGCAATACCGATTTAGAAGGCATCAACAGTTTGCTCAACTATGGCTACGCCATACTCAGAGCAATGCTTGCCAGAAGTATTTGTGGTGCCGGTCTTCACCCAACATTGGGATTATTTCATAAAAATCAATACAATCCGCTCTGTTTAGCGGATGATTTAATGGAACCTTTTAGACCCTGGGTTGATAGAAAGGTGTATCTGATGGCGCAAAAAAATGAAGTAGAAATCAATCAACACAATAAATTATCCTTATTGGGATTATTAAGTGAAACCGTAATTTTTAACCATAAAAAAATGCCATTAATGGTCGCCACACACTATCTGATGGCGGATTTGAAGCGTTGTTACAACAGAGAACAAAAAAAACTACTGTACCCAGAATTGGAATCCAGGTTAATCGTGTGAATTTTGGCGGCTTACAAACAATGTGGATAGTTGTGTTATTTGATTTGCCAACCGATACCAAAGCGGCCAGAAAAGAATATACTCGGTTTAGAAAATTTTTATTACAAGATGGATTCAGTATGATGCAATACTCAGTTTATATGCGTCACAGTAGTAGCGATGAAAATGCTCAGGTTCATGTTAATCGTGTTAAAGCACGTCTGCCGGATGATGGTGAAGTACGGATTATTAAAATTACCGATAAACAGTTTGGAAAAATAGAAGTTTATTATGGAAAAAAGCGAACACCCACAGAAACAGCGCCCCTACAACTTCAACTTTTTTAAAGTTATAGGGGCGTTATTATTTTTAACTGAAGTTTCCTAAAAACTCATCAAGCCACCATGCGTAGCAGCACGGCTAC
>CAYNIU010000232.1:0-1332 GCA_964397365.1 uncultured Methylomarinum sp.
GCAAAGGCCGCTTCTTCCATTTCCCTGCCCAGTTTTGAAGTGATGGTTTGTCCCGGCATTAATAGATTAAAAAACGGTTGTGGAATTTTGTCGATGCTGCCAATGACCAGCATGACCGCCATGGTTTCACCCAGCGCACGCCCTAACGCCAATAATATTGCGCTGACAATATCAGACAAAGCCTGCGGCAATACACAATGAAAAATGATTTCATATCGGTATAAACCCAAGCCCCGCGCTGTTTCCCGGTATTGAACGGGCACATTATGCAAGGCATCTTCAGCCAGGGTAATCAGCGTCGGCAAAATCATAACGGCAAGCAACAAGCCGGCGGTTAAAATAGTCCGCCCTGAAGACAAATCAAACCAGCGTTCCAGCCACGTTGAAACAAAAGCCACCCCGATCAAACCATACAGAATAGAAGGAATACCGGCAAGCAACTCAAGGATTGACTTGATGGTATTACGATATTTATTTGTCAGGATTTCGGCGATATACAGCGCAGTCAACAGTCCTACAGGCACTGCCAGAGCCAATGCAATCAAGGTCACCACCACTGAACCATACAGCATGGAAAGTATTCCGTACTGACCAGAAGCCGGATGCCAAGCCTGTGTCAATAGCGCCAGCCCTTGTTGGCTAACAGCATCCCAGCTATATAGCAATAACACCGCAAACAGACATAAGGAAATTCCCAAACTGAGTATCAGACTGACAAAAATATAGACAATGCCTATTTTACTGTTGCAAACGAACATAGCCTGATTCTGTCACAATTTTTTGCCCGGCATCACTTAAAATAAAGTCGATAAAATCTTTTATCTGGCCTTGCGGTTCACCATTGGTGACTAACAGCAGATCACGGGTAATGGGAAAAGTACCGTTTTTGATATTTTCCAGAGTCGGTTCTATACGTTGTCCATCCATTAACAAAATAGCCAAACCCTTGACCTCATCATTCAGCCAGGCATGTGATAACATACCGATAGCGGCATCGCTTTGGGCGATAGCCGTTTGCTCTTCGTTGTTAGCCCCCAACACCAGATCCGCTCCCGGAGCCACGGCCCCCTTATCGCCTAGTACCGCCTGCATAAACACATGCCGGGTTCCCCGGGAAGCTTCTTTATCGATCACTAAAATATCTTTATCAGGACCGCCCAGTTGTTTCCAGTTGTTGATTTCGCCCAGATAAATCCGGCCGATTTGTTGCAGCGATAAGGCGGTAATTCCGGCTTGATAAATTTCAGATGAAATGACCGGCACCACAGCGTCTTTACCGATCGTGTGGGTAACAAAGGTTGCATCAGGATAAAGTGTTTTTTCCTTGGCGGT
>CAYNIU010000232.1:1432-3037 GCA_964397365.1 uncultured Methylomarinum sp.
AAAGAGGACAAGATTTGTTTTAATGCTTGTGGACCACCTGTGGAACTGCCAATGGCCAGTACTTTAAATTTTCGAGTTCTACTGTATTCTCTACTCCCGTGAACAGTCCTCACAGTTCGGTAGCGGCGCTTGACCAGCTTGATTTCAGACATCACTCTGACAGTATCAACAATTTCTTTCTGAATGCTGGAAAAATCAGGCGCATTAATCGCGTGGGGTTTCTCTAAGACCGCAAGAGCACCTTCGTCTATTGCATGAAAACTGATTTGCAGTTCGTCTTCAACATTTGAGCTGATAACGACAATGGGTGTCGGTGTAGTGGACATAATTTCTCTAATCGAGGTGATCCCATCCATAACTGGCATCCGAATATCCATTGTCAGCAAATCCGGTTTCAGCAGCCTGGTTTTATTGATTGCCTCCAGTCCGGTTTTTGCTCGGCCGATAACTTGCATATCTGCTTCATGATCGAAAATAGCATTGAGTAACATCGCAGTAACATCAGAGTCTTCGACAATTAAAATTTTTATCATTGCACTGTTATCTATAAAAGTTGCTCAATAATATTGAGCAGTAAATCAGATTTAAACGACTCTTTTGTGATATAAGCATCAGCACCTGCTTGTATCCCTCTCCGCTTGTCTTCATCGCTGTCCAGAGAGCTCATAATAATTACCGGAATACTTTGTGTTTCTTTAGTTTGTTTGATTTTTTCAACTAATTCAAAACCGTTCATTAACGGCATTTCCACATCGGTAATTATCAAATCGAAAGATTCATTTTGTATTATTTCCCAGGCAGTCAATCCATTCGTAGCTACTGAAACTTGAAAACCGGCATTTTGCAAAATATTTTGCTCCAAAGTTCGGGTTGTACTGGAGTCTTCCACAATCAGGATTTTATCGACAACAGTTTCATGAGTATCTTTATTAAGAGTAACTACCGAATGCATTTTCTTTGATGAGTCAATTAAACCGATGGCGTTGAGTACAACTACCAACTCACCGTTCCCCATTAATGCCGCTCCAGAGGTATTATCAATATTCACCAGGGGATAATGAAAGGGCTTAATTATAAATTCTTTTTCACCGACGATTTCATCGACTATAAAAGCTGCTTTTTTATCGCCATCGGATAATAGAACCACAGCTAGTTTGTTTGCTTTCTCTTTGGTTTGAACCGATAAATGAAGAAACTGGGCCAAATAAAACAGTGGCACCGGCATATGATCAACAACGATATTCTGCTGTCCCGATAAAATCAGTACATCATGGATGGAAACAGTCATCACAGAGTCGATTGCAATATTCTGGATGAGATAGTGTTTGCCGGAAACTTTGATCATTACACCGTGTTCGTTACTGGGCACATCAGGTAGCAACATGGTGAAAGTACACCCTTGCCCCGGTCGGTTTTCAACTTGAATACGAGCATTGATTTTTCGGAGATTGGTTTGAACCACGTCCAGACCAATACCGCGTCCAGATATAGTGGTAATAATTTCAGACGAAGAAAACCCGGGCTTGAAAATCAGATCAATCGTAGCGTCATCCGATAAGGTATGAAAATCAGACTGGCTAATCAGATTAAGCTCCAATGCTTTTT
>CAYNIU010000233.1:0-3035 GCA_964397365.1 uncultured Methylomarinum sp.
GAAAAATCCGCATCAAAGCGTTCAATTTCCGTATCGGTATCAATATCGGCCACCTGATCTTGAATCAGATCCAGGAATTTTAACCGTTTTACGGCCAGGTTTTCATCCAGGATGAATGACAGCCGGTCTGCCCAGCTAAGCGCCAGTTTTATGACTTGTTTGTCATTATCCAGATGATTTTTAATTTCCGGTAAGGTCAGGTCGTGTCGTTTGCAGCGGATAATACCGCCCTCATCTTTCTGCGAGCGCAATTCACATTCATCTTCAATGATGATGTCGGCAGGGGCTGAATGGTTCATTAGCCAGTCAGTCATAATGGAGGCCGGTTTGTCGACAGTATTCAAAGGGGTCACAGGAAGCGTTCCCAGGCATTTACGGAGTTGGCTGAGCAGGTCTTCCGCTTTTTTTGCGGATGCCGCATCAACAACAACCCAGCCACCTTTGGGGTCGATATAGGCATAAGTTTTCCGCGAATAAGCAAATGCTCTGGGCAACAGTTCAAAGATCAATTCATCTTTCAAGCGACTGCGTTCTTTTTTAGGTAATTTGCGGGCTTCCTGTTCTTCTGTTTCAGCGATTTTTTCCTGTAACATTTCATTGATGACGGCTGCTGGAATGACTTTTTCCTCTTTTTTTGCGCACAGCATCAAAAAACCATTACTGGTATGGACAAGTTGTTCTGAGGTATTGCCGAGTGGTGAAGTCCAGCCAAAGCTGCTTTCATCATGGCTGCCACAAGGGCGAAAGCGTTTTTGTTCAAGTTTTTCTTCCAGTTGCTCGGCTGGTAAAACGAAGGGTTCAGTAAAACGATAAATAGCAAGATTTTTAAACCACATGGTATAGACTATGAATAAAAAACCCGTCATTATCGCACGTTGACGATTCGAACAAAATTTTAGCTGGTTTTCCTCTGGAAAACAGCAGAAATTAACCCATAAAAATCATGAAAAATATTGCTGGTTTTCCACCGATTGAAAATGCCAAGGCAAAAATATTAATATTGGGTTCCATGCCTAGTGAAGTTTCATTGCAGAAGCAACAGTATTACGGACATGACAGAAATGCCTTTTGGCCTATTATGATGAAATTGTTTTCCGGTCAGACTGATATGGATTACTGTCAGCGCCAACAGATTCTGACAGGACAACAGGTGGCCGTCTGGGATGTATTGCAATGCTGTCAGCGCCAGGGCAGTCTGGATGCCAATATAGAAATGGCTTCGGTCAGGACGAATGACTTTAGTACATTTTTTAGTCAACATCGGAAAATTAAAGCCGTATTTTTTAACGGCGTCAAAGCAGAAACCATGTATAGAAAACAGGTATTGTCCTCTTTGCCAGAAAAATACGAATATTTGCATTATCATCGCCTGCCTTCAACAAGTCCAGCCCATGCGGCTATGTCTTTGGAGGAAAAAACAGAACGCTGGCGGGCTATTTTGCAGTTTTTGTAAAAGGATTTTTTGAATATCTGTGATAGTCTGGTAACGGTAAACGGTGGATGTAAGGACTGATAGTGGGCAAAAGTGTAATAATAAAGCCGTTGTGCCGGTTGACTGCCGATATTGATGACTTAACGTAAATCGGGGAGGGAGAAATGGAAATGACAGGTTGGGAAAATTTGTTACTGGGGGCATTGCTGTTGTTGGTTATGTTCTGGATGTGGCCGGGTATAAAGTCTTCTGTAGCAATGAGTAAACAGGCGGAACCTGACTGGCAGGGACTGATAGTGCCGATTGGGCTTGTTATTATGTTTGTTGTTTTTTTAATAGCGATGGTTTGAAATGAATGAAAAGATTTATGTCGATGAAGATGAGCTGATTGAATACGCTGTCCGTCCCAATAAAACCCAAATCAAACGTGATATTGCTGCGATTGCCAAGATGGCGGAAGAAATCAGCGAACTGTCAGAGTCTCAAATCATTGGGCTTGAGTTGCCGGATAATATTCGACATGCCATTATGGATGCTGCAAAAATGCCGCATAAATCAGCTCGAAAAAGATTATTTAAATATATTACTGCGCAATTGCGGGAATTGGATATTGAGCCGGTAACAGAAAAATTGGCCAGGATTAAAAATAAAAGCGCTCATGCCACCAGAGAACATCATCAGGCGGAACACTGGCGTGATCAATTGCTGGGAGAAAACGGGCATGATGTGCTAACACAGTTACTCACTGAGTTACCCCATGCTGACAGTCAGCATCTAAGACAACTGCAAAGAAATGCGCTCAAAGAACTGAAAGCTGAAAAGCCGCCAAAATCGGCCAGACTGCTTTATCGGTATTTAAAACAATTAATTGAGAATGCTAATTGAATATATCCAGTTGCCGATAACTGGACAAAGACGGTTTGTCTAATGATGAAAGCGTTACCCCCAGCAGACGGACTTTTTTTTTACCGATTTCAGTGTCTTTTAATAACTCGGTAAATATCATTTCCAGCCCTGAGCTATCGGTAATGGCTTGTGGTAGCGTACGGCGACGGGTAATTTGTACAAAATTCTGATATTTGATCTTGATAGTGACGGTATGAGCGATTAACTGTTTGTCAGTCAGCTTTGTTAATGCTTTTTGCAAAAGCATGAGCAGTTGTTGGAGTATGATGGTTTTGTTTCTTATATCTGTTTGAAAAGTGGTTTCCACGCCGACTGATTTACTGATTCTATGGTTGTTTACAGGCCGGTTGTCGATGCCCCGGGCAATGTTGTAATAATGCTGAGCTGATTTGCCAAAATATTGCTGTAATAACGCCAGTGGCATTTTTTTTAAATCTTTGCCGGTTTTAATGCCCAGTTCATGCATTTTTCTTGTCGTCGCTTTACCTATACCGTGAAATTTTTCTACAGGTAATTGTTCAACAAATAGTGCGCCCTGTTCTGGCGGAATCAAATACAGTCCGTCAGGTTTATCCATATCCGAGGCGATTTTTGCCAGAAATTTATTGTAAGAAACACCGGCAGAAGCAACCAGTTCAGTCTGACGATAGATTTGCTGTTTGATTTCTCGGGCAAGCAGGGTGGCAGAGCCGTTACA
>CAYNIU010000234.1:0-3029 GCA_964397365.1 uncultured Methylomarinum sp.
TTAGCATCAATTTTTTTTTCAATCAACTGTTTATATCGTCTTTTTGCTCTTTCTTCAGCGCTGGCAGTCAAATAAACCTTATATTCTGCCTCTGGAAAGACTACCGTCCCCATATCTCTGCCATCGGCAACCAACCCTGGAAGCTGTTGAAAATCTTTCTGTTTTTGTAACAAAACCGACCTGACTTCAGGATATGCTGCAATAATTGATGCCGTATTGCCGGTTGTTTCTGTAGCTAATTGTACGGTGATATTTTCGCCATTTAATTTGACAACCAGCTCATTACTACACTCAAACTCTAACAACAGCTCTTCTGCTACTTGAACCATCTTGGCAATATCCCGCAAATCTACCTTGGCTTTTAAAACTGCTATTGCCAGGGATCTATAAATAGAACCACTATCCAAATAATGCCATCCCAGTTTTTTAGCAACAGCCCGGCTGACTGTCCCTTTACCAGCGCCACTGGGGCCATCAATCGTCAAAACCGGGATATTCATACCTCTAAACTCAACCCTAACTTCGATACCAGATCACGAAACTCTGGAAATGAAGTGTTAACATTTTCGCAATCACGGATCGTGATTGTGCCATGAGCCCGTAGACCGGCAATGGAAAACGACATGGCAATCCGGTGATCACCATGAGAATCCACTTCACCGCCCCCAATGCTACTGCCATTAATAATCATTCCGTCTTCTGTCGGCTGGGCGTCAACCCCTAAAATCTGCAAGCCATCAGCCATCACCTGGATCCGATCTGATTCCTTCACTCGCAACTCTCTGGCGCCAGTCAACCGGGTTTGTCCTTCTGCACAGGCAGCGGCAACAAACAATACAGGAAATTCATCAATGGCCAAAGGCACTAACTCTTCAGGAATATCAATTCCTGTTAACTGGCTGGATACAACACGTATGTCTGCAACCGGTTCACCACCTACCACTCGCTCATTCATGATTTCAATATTGGCCCCCATTAAGCACAAAACATCAATGACGCCAGTACGTGTCGGATTAATTCCTACATGCTTTAGCGTGATATCTGAATCAGGCGCAATGCTGGCTCCTACCAAGAAAAATGCCGCTGAAGAAATATCACTGGGGACATCACAAACACAAGCCGTCAATGTTCCAGATGCATTAATGGTCGCAGTATCACCGTCCTTCTTAACCGGGTAACCAAAGCCATTCAGCATTCTTTCAGTATGGTCGCGAGTTGGCGCTGGTTCAGTCACACTGGTTTCACCATCGGCGTACATCCCTGCCAACAACAAGCATGATTTTACCTGAGCGCTGGCCATTGGCATATTATAATGGATACCTTTTAAATTTCTTTTCCCTTTGATATGTAACGGCGCAGTGCCATCGGACTGGGATTCAATTTCCGCTCCCATCAATGCCAAAGGTTCAGTCACGCGACGCATAGGTCTGGATTCCAAAGACTTGTCGCCAGTCAAAATCGTATCAAAATCCTGCCCGGCCAGCAGCCCACTTAACAGACGCATGGATGTCCCGGAATTCCCAAGATATAAAGGCTCTTGAGGTTGTTTTAAGCCATGCTTACCCACCCCATATATAATAACTTTTCCATCTTCCGGGCCTTCGATTTTGACGCCCATAGCGCGAAATGCTTTTAATGTGGCCAAAGCGTCTTCTGCATTAAGAAACCCAGTTACATGAGTAACGCCCTCTGCCAACGCACCCAGCATAATGGATCGGTGCGACATGGATTTGTCGCCTGGAACTCTGATTTCACCGCGCAAACTACCGCCGGGATTTACTTTAAATATTTTAGACTGTGACATGTTATTTTTCTAACTGATCGAGAAATCGTTGCCGTGCATTTTTGGCATACGAGAAAGTTTCAAAAATTTGCCGGCTATCATCAAGCGCCAGCATGTGTTCTATTTTGCCAAGTTCAGACTGCAATTGCTGAATTAGCGGAATGATCTCCTGTTTATTGGCCAGACATATATCGAGCCACATAGTCGGATCACTGGAAGCAATACGCGTGAAATCTTTAAAGCCACTGGCTGCATATTTAAAGATCTCTTCCTGCTCATCTTTTCGTCCGAGTAAATCAACCAGGGAAAAAGCTAGAATATGGGGTAAATGACTGGTGGCCGCCAATACCGTATCATGATGTTTAACATCCATTATTGAAATACTGGAACCGATTTCCTGCCAAAATTGAGCTACCTTTTCCAGGGCATAAACTTGGGTTGACTCCAGAGGCGTAATAATCAGACGTTTCTGTGCAAATAAATCAGCTCTTCCCGCTTCTACACCGCTGCATTCAGCACCGGCAATGGGGTGAGCCGGTACGAAATTGGTCGGCACTTCAGTAAAAACGGCCTGAGCGGCGCCAATAACACTGGCTTTAGTGCTGCAAACATCGGTATAAATGGTATTTTCATTCCAGAATGGTTGCAATAACTGAAATATTGTCTCAACGCAGCCCACAGGTGTGGCAATGACAACATAATCGGCATTTACCGTTGCCGATGCCATATCCGTATAAAAATCATCAATGACTTTGAGTTGCTTTGCTTTGCGCAAGTTCTGTAAATCAGCTTCACGTCCATAAGCTACCACATGCTCACATAACCCCTGCTGTCGCGCGGCTCTGGCAATTGAACTCCCGATCAGCCCCATACCAATCACACAAAGGCACTTAAACATGTTTTAAAACATCCGTTAAAGCCTGAATAAACAGCTGATTCTCCTGTTCTGTCCCAATACTAATACGCAAATGTTCCGGCATCTGGTAATTGGCAACCGGCCTGACAATGACGCCTTTAAGCAGCAAAGCCTCATACACGGGGATTGCGGGTTGTTTAAGGTTGACCGAAACAAAATTTCCGGCGGAAGGTATCCATTCCAGACCCAGAGACTTAAATGCAGAAGTCAAAAATTGCATTCCACTATTATTTGTCGCTATGGTTTTATCAAGATAGCTATTATCGGCCAATGCAGCTTCAGCCGCCGCTAAAGCCAAAGCATTATTATTAAACGGTTGCCTAACTCTAT
>CAYNIU010000235.1:0-2994 GCA_964397365.1 uncultured Methylomarinum sp.
TGTTGTCGTTGGATTTGCCTGTCAGTAACGTCGATGCAATCTGTAACAGAATGACCGCCCATAACAGGATTCTGACCAGGCCGACAATAACGGAATAAACCAGCATGAAGAAAATGCGTTTCCAGGTGCTGAGTTTTTTCAGGTTTTCGTTAATTTGCTCTTGCACGATGTTAACCTCTGTTCATAATATCGCGTAAATCAAGCGCTGCGGCGTTAGCGCGGGCAATGTAGTTGGCCATTGCCAGTGAATAATTGGCAAACAGGCCAAAGCCATCGCCATTTAATACCATCGGACTTAAAATTGGTGTTAAAGCATTTTCCATCGCATGGATGATGATGTCTACAGTATTCATGGCGCGTTTATCCAGAAGAATGTCGGCAAAGTCATGTTTGACAGCCTGGAGAATATGCATCAGAGCCCAGCAGGCACCACGCGATTCGTAAAATACATCATCAATATCCAGCCAGGATGTTTGTCCTAAAGTTGGTTTATTCAGGTTTTCCGGGTCGGTTGGTGCGCCGTGGGCGGCGCCGGCAAAACGGTCGGTGCTGGCTGTCAGGCGGGTTGAAAGTCCACCCAGCCGTTTAATGACAATTTCAATATATTGCCACAAATTGTCCGCACGAGAAAAAAACTGTGCTGGTTTTTTGGCATCAGAGTCCTGCAATCGCGACATATAACGATGCAATGCATCAATGCCTTTTTCGTATTCAGATTCGGTGGAAGGTAGAGCCCAGGAATTGCGTTCGTAGTAAAAATAGGGTTCTGCCTTAGCCAGATCAGGGTCTTCCGCTGATTGCGACTGATCCCTGGAAAAGTGATTACGCAATGCAGTCGTGGCGTCACGCAACATGACCAAAGCACCGTGTTCCCAGTTTTTGATGTTATCTATTATTATTCCGGGAGGAGCGACATCGTTAGTGATATAGCCGCCGGGTTTATACATTAAAACCTCAGCAATGTGAGCCAAAGTATTGGTATAGACGTAGCCCACCGGCATTTGGTCGGTATGCGTGACTTCCATGCGCTTGACAGCCTCTTCCTGAACATTAAACAGGTCGGGTTCGCTGCCCCACCACTGAGCAAGAATGAAAATAACAAGAACGATAATGCCTGTCAAAGTGCCAAAAGCCCATAATATTCCTTTGGATTTGGCATCTTCTTGATCTATTGAACTATCTGACATTTCTTGGTTGTCCTGCGGTAAGATTAAATTTAGAAAAAACGTATCAGGTTTCCCTGAAAAAAATGTAACCCATATTAGCATGTATTTGGAAACAATTCGCTTTCGGCATAAAATTTATTCGGTCTTCTTGCGCGCGCGCGGGTGGGTTTTATCGTAAATGTCGGCTAAATGCTGGAAATCCAGATGAGTGTATATTTGTGTGGTGCTGATATTGCTGTGTCCCAGAAGTTCCTGCACAGCCCTGATATCCTGACTGGATTCAAGTAAATGACTGGCAAAAGAATGTCTGAGCATATGAGGGTGTACATGCTCTTCCAAACCCTTTTTTCGACACCATTGTTGTAGTCTGAGCTGGATACTGCGTTGACTGAGGCGGTTGCCGCGTTGCGAAATAAATAATGCTGATATTGTTGTTTGTGGGCGTTGGCTTAACCAGGTATTAATAGCGTTGATGGCTTTGCTGCCAACAGGAAGATCTCGCTGTTTATCACCTTTACCCTTACGGATGCGCAATGAGCGATTATTAAGGTCGAGGTCTTCAATATTAATGCCGACAAGCTCACTCAAGCGCAAACCCGAGGAATAAAATAATTCAAACATGGCCAGGTCACGTATTTCCAGCATGGAATCTGGCGGCGCTTCCAATATGCCGCTGACCTGGTCAACATCTAGTGTTTTTGGCAGTTTTCTGGCTTGTTTAGGCGCTTGTATTTGTTTGGCCGGGTTTTGTTCAGCCCAATTTTTTTTGATCAGGTAATAATAAAAGCTTCGGATGGCTGAGAGTTCCCGCTGAAGTGATGTACTGCCAATACCTTTTCTGTGACGATGGGCAATATGTTGTCGTATATTGCCGGGTTGAACAGCCCTCCAGTCCTCTATTTGTTGTCCGTTGCAAAACTGTTGTAAACGTTGTAAGTCTCGTTGATAATTGTTAACGGTATGCTCTGAAGCACGTTTTTCAACTTGCAGATACTGAATGAATGTCTGCAACTGTTCATTGGCAGAGTTTTGCATGATTCATTTACGGGGAGCTGAGTCCAGAAAATGTTATTTATTTTATCATGAAGAGCATGAAAAATTTGAAGATGTTTGCTTTATACGGATTAATATAACGTTATTTCGTACACATTCTTCAGGATGCCTTGTTGGATAAATTATCAAAATATCTTTTCTCCATTATTTTCATGGTAAAAAGCAGAGTGACTGTTCGTCCGGTTATCATTTAGCGGCAGTAAGATATTGACTTTTTTAGAACGTGATAAATCAATATTTTACTGCCCATTTTTTGAAGGGAGAAGTCATTGCTAAATAGATTATAAACTATATGGTGAGGCGCTGAGTTGTATTAGCCTTCATTTGGGTGAGTAGGGAAATAAACCGGGTGCCGATAATTTCACTCATTTGAGTGAGAAACAAATGTCCCATACTGTAATGAAAGCGGTTATCATCACGACTACCGATAGCCAGCAATCCCTCCAGCTCTGTAAAAGTCATTGGAATGATGGCGCATGATTTAACGTCTTGCGCTGCATCGCCAAATAAAAATTCAGCCTGAGCCAGAGTCGGGCGACCACATTTGGGTCGATTGCTACTAAGTTCCTGAGTAAAATGTTTGAGGGCGGCATCATCTGGAGTAACAAAAATATTATTGATCGGTGATTCGATATCTTCTCTAAAAATTTTCACAGAGACGAAATCCGTTAAAAAACGTTCAGCCAGCACTTGAGTAAGATTACTCATGATTTCTTCAAATGTTCCGGCTTCCAGCATTGACAGAGTCAATTCATGCATCCGATTAAATGCGGTA
>CAYNIU010000236.1:0-2982 GCA_964397365.1 uncultured Methylomarinum sp.
CAGCATGAGAACGCATACCCACGCCAACAATGGAGACCTTTACGATATCATCATCGGCGGTAACCCGCCTTGCCCCCAGGTCTGTACATACTTTTACCAATGTTTCCCTGGCACGATGAAAATCGTTACGATGCACTGTAAAAGTAAAATCAGTGGTCGCATCATCAGCAATATTCTGGATAATCATATCCACTTCGATATTCTGTTCAGCAATTGGCCCCAATATTTTAGAAGCAACGCCCGGCAAGTCGGGTACACCTGTAATTGTTAACTTGGCTTCATCCCGATTAAATGCGATACCTGAAATTAAAGCTTTTTCCACTACTGATTCCTCATAGGTGATAAGTGTACCCTGACCTTCTTTAAATGACGATAATACTCTTAACGCAACGTTGAATTTTCCGGCAAACTCGACTGACCGAATCTGTAAAACTTTGGAACCCAGACTGGCCATTTCCAACATTTCTTCAAAGGTTATTTTATCCAACCGACGGGCTTTAGGTTCAACCCGTGGATCTGTGGTATAAACCCCATCTACATCGGTATAAATTTGGCATTCTTCAGCTTCTAATGCAGCAGCCAGAGCTACTGCCGTGGTATCCGATCCACCACGCCCTAATGTTGTGATATTGCCATGCTCATCAACCCCTTGAAACCCAGCCACAACAACAATTTTTCCTGCTTTCAGGTCTGCCTGAATTTTATCATCCTCTATCTCCTGAATTCGGGCTTTGGTATGACTGCTGTCAGTCAGAATTTTGACCTGTCCTCCCGTATAAGAGCAGGCTTCACAACCTAGCTCATGTAATGCCATACACAGCAAGGACATGGTGACCTGTTCGCCGGTGGACAGCAATACATCCAATTCCCTATGGGTAGGTTGAGATTGTATTTCTGTAGCCAAAGCTGTCAAACGATTAGTTTCACCGCTCATTGCAGAAACTACCGCCACAATCTGATCACCCCGATCACAGGCCTGTTTTATTTTAACGGCAACCGCTTTGATTCGTTCCACCGAACCTACTGAGGTGCCACCGAATTTATATACAAATACTGCCATTCTTTTTTATCTGTTAAAAGTCCAGCGAAAACCGTATCTCTTATCTGCTGGTAGTGTCTAGTTAGACTCTCGGTATTTTAGTATTAGTTAGGATCACACATGAAATAACTTCAGCATTTATAGGCGCGAATTCATTCGCACAGTGCAGATAAACTCATCTCTGCAAAATAGTTTGTCTATGTTATTTCACGCACGTCTCTTAATGGTCTAAATGCTGCTTCACCCAATCCGGCACTTGCTTTAACGCTGCATCCAGAGCATCCGGGTTGTTGCCACCGGCCTGCGCCATATCAGGCCTACCACCACCTTTACCACCCACCTGGGTGGCAACACAATTCACCAGATCACCAGCTTTCAGACGAGAAATCTGATCTTTGGAAACACCAGCAATCAAACTGACTTTTTCACCTTTGACAGTAGCCAACACAATAGCCGAACTACCTAGTTTGTTTTTCAATTGATCAACCATATCACGCATGGCTTTTGAATCAATATCTTCCAGTTTAACTGCCAGTACCTTAATGCCATCTACTTCAACGGCTTGATGGCTTAATTCGCCACCGGCGCTACTGGCTAGTTTGGATTTCAATTTTTCCAGTTGTTTTTCCAAGGCCCGGTTTTTATCCAGTAATTGCTGCACTTTATCTGTAGTCTTTTCGGGAGAACTTTTCAGTAATCTGGCAATATCTATCAACGCTTTATCATGACTTGTCACCCAATCAAGAGCTGCCTGTCCGGTAACGGCTTCAATACGTCTGACCCCGGCGGCAACACCCGTTTCACTGATGATTTTAAACAGGCCTATGTCGCCCGCTCTGTTAACATGTGTACCACCACATAATTCAGTAGAAAAATCACCGATTTTCAATACTCTGACTTCATCACCGTATTTTTCACCAAACAAGGCCATCGCGCCGGCTTCTACCGCGTCATCTTTAGACATTATATCGGCTGACACTGGGTTATTCAGACGAATCTGTCCGTTAACCAATTGTTCAACCGTCGCAATTTCTGTTGCCGTCATCGGCTCGAAATGAGAAAAATCAAAACGCAAACGTTCAGGATTAACCAGAGATCCCTTCTGACTGACATGATCTCCCAATACTTCTCTCAATGCCGCATGCAATAGATGTGTCGCCGAGTGATTCAATTCAGTTGCCGTTCTCTTCTCCACATCAACAAACAATTCACATTCATCTTGTTGCTTGATTTCTCCTTGCACAACCACGCCTTTATGAAGAAATAAATCAGTCCCCTGCTTTTGGGTATCACAAACCTCAAAAACAGCATTGTCAACTTTAATCGTTCCACAGTCACCGACTTGTCCGCCAGATTCGGCATAAAAAGCTGTTTGATCCAGAATCACAACCCCTTCTTCACCTTCCTGGAGATTGTCAACAGCCCGGCCTTTATTAAATAAACCGACGATTGTTGCTGAACCACTTAAATGCTGATAGCCAGTAAACTCGGTTTGGCTGTCGTGCCTAATATCCTGATCATAATCTGCAGCAAATCTGCCTCCAGCACGCGCTCTGTCCCGTTGTGCCGCCATCTCCACTTCAAAACCGGCATGATCCACTGTTAAACGATGTTCACGAGCAAAATCGGCAGTTAAATCAACAGGAAAGCCATAAGTATCATATAAAAGAAATACCACATCGCCCGGAATCACGCGTCCATCCAGTTTGGCAACACAGGCTTCCAATACTTTCATACCCTGCCCCAGAGTCTCGGCAAAGCGTTCTTCCTCTTTTTTCAAAACTCGCTCGACCTGTTCTTGTACTTGTAACAACTCAGGGAAGGCTACGCCCATTTCGGCGACCAGCGGTGCAACCAGCTTGTAAAAGAAAACCTCATGAATACCCAAACGATAACCATGTCGAATGGCGCGTCGAATAATACGTCTCAGAACATAACCGCGT
>CAYNIU010000237.1:0-2968 GCA_964397365.1 uncultured Methylomarinum sp.
TGTTCCAAAAGGGATTGCAAGCAGGCAGAATGAAAGACTCATAGCACCAAATTAAACCACCACCACTATTTTCAAACCTAGATTGGGGCAAGAATTAGAACTATTTATGAAAGTTACCGTACTGAACAAGCCTGACTTGTCTGATAAAAATATTCATGATCAGGTCATAGAGGCCATCTCATCCTCGTTAAAATCAATCACAACGATAGGTGATAAGTTTATTATTAACGATTCTTTATGGTATTTCCCGAAACGCCGTGGCGGGGTAGCACCATGCGTTGTCAACTCGGCTTCTTTCATATCGTCACGATTCCAAAAAGCGCTTTCTACTATCGACAGATGGCAAGGTGAAACCACTATTCAAAAGCAATCATTCGATGGATTTGGTGAATTAAAACTCACAGGCTTCGCCTATTCTCTGAACAAAGAACACTTAATGGATGTCCTTGAAACAACCCTAAAAGCCAATGGCGCAGATGACAGCGCTATTGGAACCATGTTCACACGCTTTTATGGAATGTACATAAAACGCACTCTCTTCGATATTCAGCAAATTCCAGAAAAACTGCACTCATACTTTATACAACACAACGTCAATCAGACTATCCGCGTCGGCGTAGAGTTCGAAACCGGAAACATAGCCAGCTCATTTCGTGCTTTGCAAAAGCTTGATTATCTATTTTCAAACAATGAAATCGACGCAGGCGTATTCGTAACATCACTAAATAAAAAAGATTGCGCCGCACGCATTTGGCCCACTTCCAATAGAAACGGAAGCTTTTCAGAGTTGGCGGAAAGAAATTACAGGCAGAATGTAGCACTCCCACTCTGGGAGATAGGGTTTCAACCTGATGATTTTCGCGATACCGCGCCATATCTTGGCAGCGACGGAAGCACCTTCACCCCAACAAAGACTGGAAAAACCAAAAGTATTGGCAAGAAAAGATATGAAATATGGATTGGGGAAAATGGTGAGCAACTACTAAAACTTATTAAGGAATGAATGAAGTATACTTCCTTAGCGTCACCTGCGAAGAATCGTTCTTCCTATACATAGCCCTTTCAATCGAACACTTGTATCCATTACATGCCCGTCCTAAAGTTTGTCACGCTCATGTCACAGTTCGGCATGAGCAATATATAAACATGACTCTTGTAGAGTTTTACTCAACATAACCCAAGTTCAACCTAGATGTGTGAATCCATAGGGTTTTTTAGACAGACATCAACACGCGCCCGTAGCTCAGTTAGATAGAGTATCGGTTTCCGAAACCGACACTCACACTAAACACCCAAACATAATAAAAATCCTTATGATGGTGTTATTTATTAAATATTCCTTTCCTGATTCCATAAGATCTGACTTTCCCACTTAAATATCCTTGTAAGCACTCATTTCCCATCCTAATATCTCTCGTGGCAAGCGCTGTAAGTGCACATGTAGGAGAAATCATGTCACTTTACAAGCGTGGAAATACCTGGTGGGTTCGGTTCACAACCCCTAGCGGTAAACGGATTAGAGTCAGCTCCAAAAACAGTTGCAAGAAAGAAGCTTTGGAATTGCATGATCGGCTAAAAGCCGAACACTGGCGTTCTGATCATTTTGGGATTAACCCGAATCATACTTGGGAAGAAGCTGCAAAAATGTGGCTAATAGAGAAACGTCATAAAGCGGATTACCAAAAGGACATTAGCAAGCTTAAATGGCTTGCCCCCTATCTTGGTAAGAAGACTTTACAATCAATTTGCAGGGAGGATATACGAAAAATCGCTGAAACCAAGGCTCGCGAGGCAAGCGAAGCAACGGCAAATCGTTACCTCGCACTTGTCAGGGCAATTCTCCGTAAAGCAGTAAACGATTGGGAATGGATTGAAAGCGCCCCAAAGGTACATACATTCAGGGAAAGCAAGCGACGTATACGATGGCTAACCCGCGATGAGGCCCGATTGTTGATTTCTGAACTGCCAGAGCACCAAGCGAATATTGCTCGATTCGCTCTAGCAACTGGATTGAGACAAGCAAACATCACCGCTCTTTCGTGGTCACAGGTCGATCTGGGCAGAGAAGTAGCGTGGATTCACCCAGACCAAGCCAAATCCGGGAAGGCTATCGCTGTTCCATTGAATTCAGATGCCGTATCAGTGGTTCGCCAGCAGCTTGGGAAGCATCTGCACAATGTGTTTACCTACAAGGGACGTCCTATCAGGCAAGTCAACACGAAAGCATGGACGAAGGCACTACACCGTGCCGGAATCAGTGATTTCCGCTGGCATGATTTGCGCCACACGTGGGCAAGCTGGCATATACAGGCTGGGACGCCTCTCCATATCTTGCAGGAGCTTGGAGGCTGGCAGTGCACAGAGATGGTACGTCGCTACGCGCATCTGGCACCAGAACATCTTGCAGAACACGCAGCAAGGCTGGTTCAGGGGCACAATACTGACACAATCAAGGGGAACGGCGCCGTTGGATAACGGCTAAGTTCATGTTTTAAATGGTGGCCGGGGACAGAATCGAACTGCCGACACGGGGATTTTCAATCCCCTGCTCTACCAACTGAGCTACCCGGCCGGAAAGGAAGCGCGTATTAAACAGGCCCGCCCTGCGGGCGTCAAGTCCGAATGCGGCGAATCGGGCCAATTTGCTGATTATCCCGTTGTTTTGTCCACCCTGTGGGCATATTGCTGTTCATAATAACGACGGTACTCACCGCTGCGGATGCGCTCGCACCAGTCACGGTGCCGGAGGTACCAGTCGATGGTCTGCACAAGACCCGTATCAAACCCGATCTGCGGGCACCAACCCAGTTCGCGCTGGATCTTGCTGCTGTCGATCGCGTAACGGAAGTCGTGGCCGGGCCGGTCGGTGACAAACCGGATCAGTTCACGGTAGCTTCGCTCCCCTGGCTGGACCCGGTCGAGGTGCTCGCACAACAACTGCACGATTTCGATATTGCTGCGCTCGTTA
>CAYNIU010000238.1:0-2945 GCA_964397365.1 uncultured Methylomarinum sp.
TTTTGCCCAGCTCGGCATCATTTTTCTTTTCACCCACATTGAAGCGGACATTTTCACAAAGTACGACTTCGTCAGGCGAAACTTCGATACCATCTAGCCAGTCTTTTTCCAGACGCACCGGTTTGCCCAGCAGTTCGGACATTCTTTCAGCCACCGGCTTAAGGCTGGATTCTTCAGCGTATTCACCTTCAACAGGACGTCCCAGATGTGACATCAGCATGACGGCCGCGCCGCCAGCCAATGCTTTTTCGATGGTTGGAACACTGGCTTGAATGCGTAGATCACTGGTGACTTTGCCATCTTTGACCGGGACATTCAAATCCTGACGAATTAATACGCGTTTACCGGATAAGTCCAGATCGACCATTCTTTTTATTGACATATGATTTCCTCAAAAACGGAGATTGTGAGTGGAAGAAAGATAGACAGTATTATAAAGCCTTGTGTTGACCTAATGCAGCACCATTTTTAAAATGTCAGATTTATAAAATTATAAGCAGATGAAAAATCAATTTATTGAGCATTTAGACTATATTTGCAAGTTGTAACTTAAACTTTACAAAATGCTTTAATGATTCTAAAACAGAGGTGGTTTTTAATTATTGTTTGGATGATGCTGTATGGTATACCGACATTTTCAGCACAGGCCGAGAAAACCAGTGGAGATACTGTCAATATTCTGATTGATGTTTCTGGCAGCATGAAACAGAATGATCCAGATAATCAGCGTATTTCTGCTGCTAGGTTGTTGGTCAACTTATTACCCAATGGATCACATGCCGGTATCTGGTTGTTTGCGGAAAATACCAGGTTGTTGTTAAAAACAACAAAAGTTGATGATCAATGGAAGAGACAAGCGTTGCAAGCGATCAACAGGATTCATTCCAGAGGGATATATACTGATATTGAGAACGCCATTCAAACTATTCTGAAGAGTGGCTTTGCCCGGCCGGGTAGAAAAAGTCTGATTTTGTTGACCGATGGAGTGGTCGATATATCCAAAGATATTATGCATAGCGCTGAATCCAGGCAACGGATTATTGATGATTTAATTGTAGTGCTGCAACAGCGGCAAATCAGCGTACTGACTGTCGCATTATCCAATAATGCCGATAAAGAATTGTTGGAAAAACTGGCCTTTGACAGCAATGGTTGGACAGAGTCTCCTCAACTGCCTGAACAATTGCAGAAAGTTTTTTTAACGATGTTCAATAAAGCTCTGTCACTAGAAAAAGTTCCTTTAAATAGCAATAAATTTGTTATTGACAGCACTATTAAAGAGTTTTCTGTATTGGTATTTAAAAAGGCCGGAGCCATGCAGACTCAACTTACTGCACCGGATGAACCCAGCAATTCTGGTATACGGGGCAAGCAAAAAATCAACCATAACACCCAGGCAGAAAATCTGTCCTGGATTCAGGATGAACATTATGATCTGATTACTATTCAACAGCCGGTAACGGGTGAATGGCGTATTGAAGCGGATATGGATGAAGATAATCAGGTGATGGTAATCACCGATTTAAAACTAAACACCAATGATTTGCCCAATTATATTACAGAGCGGGAAGGTCTTGATATAAGGGTTTATTTTACAGAACAAGGACAGCTGATCAATGAGCATGATTTTTTGCAATTAATTGATGTTTCTGTGCAACAAATTGATGAATTACAGAAAAAAAGTATCTGGAAAATGCAACTGCAAGCTGGTAGTAGCGGTTATTTCAGTCAAAAGGCAGGAAAAATTCTGAGTAAAGGACGACATACACTCAAAATTGTAGCTGACGGAAAAACATTTCAGCGTGAAATTGTACGAATGATTGAGGTGGTTGAAACCGTTGTAGAAATAAAAAAAACATATGAACCGACAAGCAAGATGATTACCCTTGAATTGTTGCCTGATCATGACATCATTGATATGGGTATGATGACAATCAGGGCTGATGTTAGGCGATCTGGAAAAAAAGAGGTGGAGTCGGTTGAGATAAAACCGCTTGCAAAGCGTTTGTTGTTGTCATTAAAGGCACCGGAAACAGGTGAAAATATTGTTATTAATTTCTCAGTTATGGCAAAAACTCTGCAAGGCAAGCCCATTACCCCTAATATCAAACCTTTGCTGATTGACGAACAGTTTGTCGCTCAGATTAAAGACGTAACGGCAGTGAAATCAGCGGCTGATATTGATATCCGTGTGACTGCTAACAAACAAGATGAGGTTAATGAGAAAAAAGAGACTACCGATGCAACTGTGCAAACAATAACCGGGGATAGTCAAGAAGAAGACGATGAAAATATAGCGGAAAGTGAACGTTGGGGAATGCTTATAAGCGTAGTTGTTGTCATTAATTTGTTGCTGATTGCTGGGAGTTATTTTGGCTATAAATATATGAAAAAAAGAACAGCGGAAAAACAACAGCAATTATTGGACAGATTGACATGATAGAACTTGACTCAGTTTTGATCGTTTTAATGATAGAAGCATTGGCTGTTTTGTTATTATTGGTAGTGGTCGCTTTTATTTTTCATCACAAAAGACGTTCAAAAGAACGTACCGATGCTCATGATCTGATTGATAAACTAGAAGAAATGGAGGTTATAAGGACTAAAAAATTAGGTGACAGGATTAATGAGTATTGTCAGATCGACAATGAAAAATTAAGAGTGATACTGAAGGAAATCAAGCTTTATGAACAAGAGTTATATCAACAAATATTACACATTTTTCTAAAACGGGATGGCGCTTTGCTGAAGGAAATAGACCATTATGTTAACAGGCTTTCAATGCCATATTGTAATATCTTAAGGGATTCGCTAAGTGCTGATAATGGAGACCATTCTGAACTGGAAGAAGCCAAAGCGCAAATCAGCCGCTTAAAAAAAGAGGGTTCTGTACTTGCCGAACAATTACAAATGGCCATGCAGACCATGGATGAAATATCATCTGA
>CAYNIU010000239.1:0-2889 GCA_964397365.1 uncultured Methylomarinum sp.
AAGTTGTTCAAGTAAATTCTTTGCCATAATAATGGTACCTATGTTAATTGTTTATTGAAGAATTTAATGCCACTATATAAAAATATGGTTTCATCTAGCAGGCATAGGAAATTTTATCTTGTCTGAGCCATAAATATATCCTAGTACAGCACCATTTTTTTAAATGTCGGGTTTATAAATTACTAAGTTGAAATATCAAACAATAATCTTTAACTTAACCGTCGGTACAAAATGGTGCTGTACTAGACAAATATTTAAAACAAGACACATTTAATGAGTTTTACAACAGACAAACAACACATTTTATCCCGATGGACAAAATTAATTTAAGGAATCACTAAATAATGATTTTTATGTCAATGCCATACAAATTTTTATCCAAATACAACAACCATATTACCTTTTTGTATACTCATCGTAGTTAAAATTCGGGCAGCAGGAGTCCGGCAAGGAGTACTGAGAGTGCATCTCTACCAGCACACACCCTTCACATGTGTTTGGATTTAACCAATACAAACATCTCAGACGGGAAATACTCTGAAATATAATATGAGACAACAATCCCAGTCGCTATTTATTCATAAATATGACTGGAGCCTACTCCCTAAGGCCCCAAACAAAAATATCACTGACTATTGAATCAAGAAGTCAGCCTTTATTGCGTAAATATTTCTCGACACCAGTAATATTTTCAGCCGCCGCCTT
Source organism: uncultured Methylomarinum sp. (assembly GCA_964397365.1). Taxonomy (GTDB): domain Bacteria; phylum Pseudomonadota; class Gammaproteobacteria; order Methylococcales; family Methylomonadaceae; genus Methylomarinum. Next base: position 706 of record CAYNIU010000239.1, read on the forward strand.
TTTTGCAGCAATCACTTGTTTTGCCATATATTTTGCAACACCGGTAACGGCAGTTTTTTCTTTGCCTGCCAAATATCTGGCTACACCGGTTATTTTTGCCTCTTTCCCTTCAAGGTACTTTGCTACACCTGTTAAGCCACCTTTATTACCACTAAAAACCGGGGCTCTTCTAACAGGGGGCTTAGCTTTAGGCTCTACTGCTGATTTTTTTCTGGCAAAAAAGAAACCGGCAGCAGCCAACACAATCAGACCCAGCAACATCGTTTGATCAGAACTGTCCTGAGCCGATTCACCTGATTGTACTTCTGTTTTACTCGCAGCAGATGAGGAAACAGCAGACCTAGGCGCAGTTACAACAGTTTTTTTATGCTTATAATTCGCATCCTGATAAACTACTTTTGGCTCGAATGCTGCAGCTGGATAATTGGGATCAAATTCTGTTTTCTTCGCCGATTTTGCAGCTGTTGGCGCGGAACCCGCATGTTTGTAACTACTATCACTGTACAGCACTTTTGGTTGAAAATCAGCTGCTGGGTAGTCTGATTTAGCATTCACCAAAGGACTTGCCAACAGCATTGCCACCAGCACACCTTTTTTAAAATTATTGTTTTTCACCATGTTCACCTATGCGTCATTTAAAGCTAAGAACCCCCGCAGGATTCACTAAATATGTGAAGCCTAGTATAAGGGGTCTCTTAGCTAAATGGAATGCAAAATTTCGTTCAAACGATTATTTATATAATTAAAGTACCGCTTTAACGTTTTTTATCACATTCTCAACAGTAAATCCGAAGTATTTCATTACTTCCCCACCCGGCGCAGACTCTCCAAAGGTATCAATACCCACTACACCACCTTCAAGACCAACATATTTACGCCAGTAATCTGTTACCCCTGCTTCAATGGCAACACGTTTTACTCCTGGAGTCAGAATACTATCTTTATAGGCTTGATCCTGACGATCGAATACACTTGTTGACGGCATTGACACCACACGAGCCTTAATACCTGCAGCCGCCAATTCTGCTTGTGATTTCAGCGCCAAATCAACTTCAGAGCCTGTAGCAATCAGTATAACGTCTGCAGAACCGTTAGCTTCCGATATCACATACGCACCTTTACGTATTGCTGATATTTGTTCATTTGTGCGTTCTATAAAAGGCAAACCTTGTCGACTCAGAACCAAACTTGTCGGGCCATCCATACGCTCAACCGCCATAACCCAAGCAACGGCCGTTTCTGTAGAATCAGCCGGACGCCACACATCCATATTAGGAATAAAACGCATCGCAGCAGTATTTTCGACAGGTTGGTGAGTCGGTCCGTCTTCACCCTGTCCGATTGAGTCATGCGTCAAAACAGCAATGGTACGGATTTTCATCAGTGCAGCCATACGCAATGCACTTTTGGCATAATCTGAGAACATATGGAACGTTCCACCGTATGGAATCAGACCTCCATGCAGCGCCATACCATTCATAATGGCAAACATGCCAAACTCACGAACGCCATAAGAAATGTAATTACCCATTTCTTTACCGCTAACATGCTTGAAACTGTCGCAGCTGGTCAGGTTTGAACCTGTCAAATCGGCAGAACCACCTATAAATTCAGGCAATACCGGCGCCAAGGCAGCAATTGTTTTTTGTGAAGCTTGACGACTTGCCAGATTTTCGTGTTTAGCATTGGTATCAGCGATCAGCGCGTCTGTTGCTTCTTTCCAGTTTGCCGGCAACTCCCCAGCCATACGACGTTTGAACTCTTTTGCCAATTCTGGGTATTCTGCCTCATAAGCGGCAAATCTTTCATTCCAGTCAGATTCTGCTCTGGCTCCTTTCGCTTTTGCATCCCATCCCTCGTAGACGTCTTCAGGGATCACAAAAGGTTCATATTCCCAACCCAGCTCTTTGCGTGTCAGAGCAACTTCTTCCTCACCCAGCGCAGCCCCATGACAGTCATGGCTTCCACTTTTGTTTGGCGAACCAAAGCCGATAATTGTTTTACAGCAAATCAATGAAGGCTGATCTTTTACTTTTTTCGCTGCACTGATTGCAGCACTAATTGCATCAGGGTCGTGGCCATCAACTGACTGCACATGCCAACCATAAGCTTCAAAACGTTTTACAGTGTCATCTGTATACCAACCATCAATATGACCGTCAATTGAGATATTATTGTCATCCC
>CAYNIU010000240.1:0-2879 GCA_964397365.1 uncultured Methylomarinum sp.
CCAATGGCTTCCAGCGGTACTTGCGGTTCACCCATAAGATATTTTTGATAATACAACTTTCCATTCTTGCGTATTTTTAAGATCATTTCTTCTGACAAAGCGTTGACAACAGATACCCCAACGCCATGAAGACCGCCTGAAACCTTGTAAGCATTATCGTCAAATTTACCACCAGCATGTAATACTGTCATAATCACTTCCGCCGCTGAACGCCCCTCTTCCTCATGTATATCGACCGGAATGCCGCGACCATCATCTGCAACAGTGACAGAACCGTTTTCATGTATAACGACATCTACTCCCTTGCAAAAACCAGCCAATGCTTCATCAATGGAATTATCGACCACCTCAAAAACCATATGATGCAAACCAGTCCCGTCATCTGTATCACCGATATACATACCCGGTCGTTTTCTGACAGCATCCAATCCTTTCAGTACCGTGATATTGGAACTATCATATTTGTCGTTTTTTTTACTCATAAGGTTTTCCATTTTTGTAAGCAAACGATATGTTGTATCAACATTAAATCGTAGCCAGAATTAATGTTCCACGTGAAACATCAGCGGAGTTTTATCTCCCCATGTTCCACGTGAAACACTTTAAAATCTTTTATTTCATTTAGTTCGCCGAAACCGGAAGGTTCGGTAGATGACATGAATATCTGACAATTCAAATCTGCCAGATATTTTACCAATTTTACTCTGTTAACTGCATCCAATTCAGCAGCCAAATCATCAATTAAAATACAGGCTGAATGAGAACTATGGTCATTATACAACTTAATCTGAGCAAGCTTTAATGACAATATCAATAATTTCAATTGTCCCCGCGATACGTAGTCTTTAGCACTGCGGTGATTAAACAGTAATTGAAAATCTGAACGATGCGGCCCACTCTGGGTATAGCCATAGCGTATATCTTTTTCAAGATCATTTTCCAAAACCTGCAAAAAACCTTTTTCCTGATTCCAACCGCATAAAAATTTAATCTGTAAATCAGATTCATTTAGAAAATATTGACTCACCTGCTTAAAAACAGGTTTTAACTTCTCAATATAGTCTTTACGATATTGGGCAACCAATGTACCGTATTTAACCAATTCCTGATTCCAGATGTGCAATTGTTTAATCTGCCTGCTTTTTAGCAATGAATTACGCTGCTGTAGTGATTTATTAAAATATCGCCAGTCATTCAAATAACATTGATGATGATTAAACACCCCCCAGTCTAAAAACTCCCGACGAATTTTGGGGCCGGCATCAAGAAGCTTATAACTTTTTGGATGAATTATTTGTAACGGCAAGCAATAAGCCAGATCAGATTTTGTTTTCGATTCTCGGTTAATATGAATTTCACATTTCTTCTGGCCGATCTGGATTCCCAATTGAGCAAGATGACCACTGCTTTGCCGGGTTTGTGCAGAAACAATTAAATCAGATTGGTCAAATTCAATGGCTTGTCTGACATTCGCTGTTCTGAAAGAACGCGCCCGACCCAGGATAAAAACAGCTTCCAGTAAAGAACTTTTACCGCTAGCATTGGCACCGGTAATAAAATTAACTGAAGAGGATGGCAATAAGCTTGCCCGATGGATATTTCGAACCGAAAAAATATCCAGCTTAAGCAAAGTCATATGGTGATTAGAAGGGTGGTAATAAATAATAATCCAAATAACATATAGAATTTTTATTTCTGTTTAACCTGAACCCTTGATTTCAATACAGATAACAGGGATAAAAAAACCAATGAGATTGAGCGATTATTTGTTTCCACCTCCCTTAGAGTCGCATTGGCATCACAATAAATTTATAAAATGGTTGATCTGGTTCTTCAATAAAACAACTACTGGCATTACTGGCAATCGTCAGCATTGCCAGTTCGGAATCTAAATTGGAAACAGCATCTAACAAATATTGTGAATTGAATGATATGGATAATTCTTCACCCTGATATTGCATAACCAACTCTTCTTCGGCTTCATCATGTTCAGGATTATGGGTACTGATTTTCAGTAAATTTTCTGAAATATCCAGAGTCACACCCTTAAATTTCTCATTGGCCAATACCGCTACACGGGTCAAGGCTTCCTTTAAAATTTGCTTTTGAATTAAAAGAGGATTATAAAAAGGCTGATCAAATACCCGTCCAAAATCAGGATATTTGGCATCTACCAATTTTGCTGAAAAAATCAGATCTTTGTAAAAAATACGGATATTATTATTAGAAAACTGAATATTTAATTCGGCGTCAGGCTCATCCAGTAAACGACTTAATTCCAGAACCCCTTTTCTGGGTAAAATAATTCGTGTTTCATATCCCGTTGCTTGGCCAATATCATCATCATATAGCGATAACCGATGTCCATCCGATGCAACCAGTTTAATACGACTATTGCTTACATTCAGCAACAAACCGTTCAAATAATAGCGCACATCCTGATTTGCCATACAGAAAAGTGTTTTATCCAGCGCTTTTTTTAGTTTACCGGCATTGATTAAAAACTGATTTTCAAATTCCGATTCTGAAAAATCAGGGTAATTTTCTGCCGGTAACGTGGTGAGTGAAAAACGACCACGACCCGATAACACTTTAACTTTATCGCCCTGTAATTCACAAATAATTTCCGCATCATTAGGGAGCAAGCGACAAATATCCAAAAGTTTTCTTGCTGGCACAGTGATAGAACCCGGTTCTTCTACTTGTAACTTAATTTTAGCAATAATCTGAATTTCCAGATCAGTTCCAGTCAATATGACGTTTTCCTCATTTGCGTTGATTAACACATTGGAAAGAATCGGCATGGTTTGTCGTTTTTCGATGACACTGACAATTTGTTGTAGTGGCGCTAAAAGTTGGTTTCTATTAATAATAAATTT
>CAYNIU010000241.1:0-2759 GCA_964397365.1 uncultured Methylomarinum sp.
CCGATGTGATTCATGCTATTGTTGAAGCCTTTCCTGATGTACCGGTTCAAATCGGCGGCGGCATTCGTGATGAGGACACTGTTCAAGGCTATCTGGATGCGGGTGTGCAATATATCATTATTGGCACTAAAGCGGTGAGTGAACCGCATTTTGTCCGCGATGTGGCGGTTGAGTTTCCGGGTCACATTATTGTCGGACTGGATGCCAAAGACGGTAAGGTGGCGATTGATGGCTGGTCTAAATTATCCCGCCATGACGTTATTGACCTAGCGCAAAAGTTTGAAGATTACGGCGTGGAAGCAATTATCTATACCGATATTTCCCGCGATGGCATGATGAGTGGAGTCAATGTGGAAGCAACCGCTAAACTGGCGCGCGCGATTAATATTCCAGTAATCGCATCCGGCGGTATTACCAATATGGATGATATTCATGCTTTGGGCGCAGTGGCTGAAGACGGTATCATGGGCGCTATTACCGGCCGCGCTATTTATGAAGGCTCACTGGATTTTGCAGAAGCTGAGAAACTGGCCGAGTCGTTTGCCTGATATGAGTTTAGCTAAACGTATAATTCCCTGTCTGGATGTCGATAACGGTCGTGTTGTCAAAGGCGTTAAATTTGTCAATATCCGTGATGCCGGAGATCCGGTAGAAGTAGCCAGACGTTATGACAGAGAAGGCGCTGACGAAATCACCTTTCTGGATATTACCGCCACTCATGATAATCGTGACACCATTGTTCATGTGGTCGAACAAGTTGCCGGCGAAGTCTTTATTCCTCTGACGGTAGGTGGCGGCATCAGGACTCTGGATGATATTCGGCGTATGCTTAATGCCGGCGCTGATAAGGTTGGCATTAACAGCGCTGCAGTCTTTAATCCTGAATTTGTCAGAGAAGCGGCCGAAAAATTCGGTTCGCAATGTATCGTAGTGGCTATTGATGCTAAAAAAGTTAGTGAAGATGGGAATCCCAACCGCTGGGAAATTTTTACCCACGGAGGTCGTAAATCGACTGGAATAGATGCAATTGAATGGGCCAAAAAAATGGTAACTTACGGCGCCGGTGAAATTCTGCTAACCAGCATGGATAGAGACGGTACCCGTGAAGGTTTTGATCTGGATCTGACCCGAGCTATCAGCGAAGCGGTTTGCGTACCGGTTATCGCCTCTGGCGGTGTCGGTAATCTTGATCATCTGGCTACTGGTGTGATTGATGGGAAAGCCGATGCGGTATTGGCCGCCAGTATCTTTCATTTTGCCGAATACAGTATCGAACAGGCTAAACAATATATGCAATCCAGGGGTATTGAGGTGCGTTTGTAATGAGTACACAATGGCTGGATGAAATACGCTGGGACGATGACGGTTTGGTTCCAGTTATTGCACAACAGGCAGATAGTGGCCGAGTTGTTATGTTTGCCTGGATGAACCGGCAATCCCTGCAATTGACCTCTGAAGAAGGTTATGCTGTGTACTGGTCGCGGTCACGACAAAAATTATGGCGTAAAGGTGAAAAATCCGGCCACCGACAAAAAGTGCAGGAGATAGAGTTGGATTGTGATGAAGATGTGATTTTGCTGAAAATTGAACAGGAAGGGGGTATAGCCTGTCATACCGGCCGACAAAGTTGTTTTTACCGCAGCCTGAAAAACGGTCAATGGATTACTATTGAGCCGGTATTAAAAGACCCTAAAGATATCTATAAATAGTGTTATATTATTCTGAAAATATTAACTTGAGACCACTTGAAGCTTTGCGTACAGAAGATAAAAAATTGGCTGAAAAGATAAAAAGAACACCTAGGTGAACATTTGGTAAGGTGCTAAATATTACAAAAATGAATTTGCCTAGCAAAAACATTGAAAGGGCAATCAATATCTTTATATATGCCGGAAAAATTCAAAGTTGATGTTCTTGTGGAAACCAGTTTCGGGTTCTGTTGCAAAATGCGCAGACTGATAACATTACCGGCACTTCAACTAGTACGCCTACTACCGTTGCCAGTGCTGCGCCTGATTCTGGCCCATACAGAGCAATAGCCGTTGCCACCGCCAGTTCAAAGAAATTACTGGCGCCGATCAAGGCACCGGGAGCGGCAATGTTGAACGGGACTTTAAAGACCTTCATCAAGCCGTAAGCCAGGGATGAATTGAAATACACCTGAATTAGAATAGGTAAGGCGATCAGTAGCACATGCACAAATTTACCGGTGATGTTCTCGGCCTGAAATGCAAAGATAAAAACCAGTGTTATCAGCAATGCCAGTATGGTGATGGGATGGAAAAAGGCAATAAAGCGATTTTCAAACCAGTCCAGGCCTTTCAGCTGTATCAACACAAACCGGCTCAAACTGCCTAATACCAACGGAATGACGATAAAAGCAATAACACTGTAAAGTAGCACATCATAAGGCACTGTCAGGTCACTGGCGCCGCCGATTAGAAAAGCGACAATCGGCGCAAATAGAATCAACATGATTAAATCGTTCACCGAAACCTGCACCAGGGTATAAGCGGGGTCGCCATCGGTCAAATACGACCAGACAAACACCATTGCCGTACAGGGCGCCGCTGCCAGAATAATACAGCCGGCAATATACTGATCGGCCAGTTCAGCGCCAATAAAAGGCAACCATAACTGTTTGAAAAACACCCAGGCAATCAGCGTCATGGAAAACGGTTTGATCAGCCAGTTGACAAACAGAGTGATTAAAATTCCACGGGGTCTTTTACGTACATTGAGTATGCTGGTGAAATCAA
>CAYNIU010000242.1:0-2747 GCA_964397365.1 uncultured Methylomarinum sp.
AATAGGCTTAATGTCGGCTTCATATGTTGGAACCGGCAGTGAGTTTAATGCTACAAACGGTTGACTGTTAAAAGCCTGGGATTGTTCATAAGGACGCCCCTTTCTACTATGTAGATGACACCCGGTACAAACTCTTTTTTCTCCCGGACGTAAAGACTGTGGTATTTGATCCCGTTTGATGATTCGGCCTTCTTTATCAATGCCAGCCATAATATAGGGTGTATTGCAAGGTAATTGCACTTTAAATGATTTATCTGCCAATAATGGCACATCAGCTATAAATTTAAGTTGATTACCAAGGCTGTTTTTAAATGTCGGTCTTGTTCCTTTATTGGGGATAATTTCGTAGAAACGGATGCCAGCCAGTTCAGAATGTGACAGACCATCTATTTCACTGCCATTATTTGCCGCGTTAAAATAATTGTGGTTAAATTTGTAGGGGCGATGTGGACTGGTTTCGGCTGATCCTGCATCGCTACTGATCAATTGGCACGAGCCATCGTTGGTTGTATCGACTGGTGGAGCCGGAATATTTTGTGGTTGTACGACTCGTGCGTTAAACTCATGCCAGTTTGGGTCATCTACGATTAATTGCAGGTCGTCCGGGTGTTTACTGGGAATGGTTGTGGTTTTGTAAATACCGACATCGCAACCGGGTTGTTCACCCAGCCATTCGGTGCCTGTGGCTTCTATTGCAACTTGTGAGCAACGTCCGAATCCGGCGCTGATAATCAGTTGGCCATCAGGTGCGCCTTCAGGAAAGCCGATTTTTCCAATCAGACGGTTGCTGCGATCGCCAAGTTGCAGTGAGGCGTAAGTAAATGAACCTTCATCGTTGGATTTTGACCAGTCGGCAACATTATAGATACCTTCGGGTAGAAAAGTAGGTAATTTTCCCTCAATACCTTTTGGTTGTTGAGGCCAACAGAAAATATCACCTAAACCAAAGTTGTTGGCTCGATAGTAGTTGGCCGTACAAATATCATTATTTGTCCGTTGACCGATAAAATGCAATGCTTTCATGGTCTTGGTGCGTCCAGTTGATGTTTGTAGATTATGTCGGTGTGCCCCTAATAAGGCGGTGGTATCGCCGCCCTGGTAATTCATATCCATAATGACCCACATATTGTCTAATGTGGTAAACCAGTTGATTCCACCATTGGTTTCAATGTACGGAAGGTTATGACTTAACCATTGAGAAGAATAGGCTATACGTCCATTCTTTAGCAAAAAAGGACCAATAGCACCGGTGACTTCATGAGGTGTAACATTTCTGACGTTATTGCCGTTAATATCGGCAATATAAAGTTGAAATTGTTTTAAATCTTCTGTTGGCGGATTCCCTGCCCAGTGCAGCCAGGGACGTATTGTGCCGGCGCGATCAGAAGCAAACATGATATTTCCGTCAGGCAGCCAGATAGGGGATATATCTCTAATGCCGGGTTGATGAGGTAAACTGTTGAGAGTGCCGGTTTTCAGATTATAAATGTATAACGAGGCATCTTCGTTAGCTCCCAGTAGATTATTGGGTAGTGTTACTCTGTTAACCCAGGGATAACCAATATTTTTTGCTGTGACCACGCTAAATAACACTTTGCTTCCATCAGGGGAAATGGAAGGGTCAACGGGTGAGCAAGGTAGTCCGGTACAGTCGTAGATTATGGTTTCGGAACCATCTGCGGTACGGTGAATCAGTTGTCCATAAGCATTAAACCCCCCTGTTTTTTTTGAAACCTCAGGTAATGAATCCCAGATATCGGCCTTGGTTAGAGTAAAATCTGCGCCATCTGGAGCGGTTATATTATAACGGCCGTTACTGCGTGGAACCCGGAGGTAGACTAATTCCGGAATTTGATTTGAAGATGAGGCTGATGCTGAGGAAGTATTCGTAGTGGTTTTGGGAGCGGTGGTTGATGTGGGAGGTGATGTGCTGACGTTTACAAGAGGCGTGGCTTTAATCAATGTTAACGTGAACGGGGAAAGCCATTCAAATTGAGCTGAATATAATGTGGTTTTTGTTGGAAACCGGACATCGACCATTGTCATGTTTAATAGCCGTGTTTTTTCATTAAAGTAAGCGTCTTCTGGGGTTTGACTATTTGGAGCTGGGGAAAATTGATATAGATTAAAAATGTTGTTTATCAATTTGAATTTGGCGGTATTGCGGATGGTGCGTCCATCTGCAAAGGTCGTTGCCAGGACGGGAATTGAGAGTATTCCGGTATTAACATCAAAACTAGGGTTGGCATATGCTGTTTCTGCATTTACAAAATAAGATAATAAGAATGTTAGTATAATTTGATATTTCAAGTTAAATTTTTTCATTTTGATTCGGCGTGATTGGTCTATCCATTTAAGAAAATGGAAGTTGTTAAAAAATACAATACTCTCATTGACCGCTGTACTCAATATCGAATGTTTTCAGTTACATCTGAATCCGTGACTTCACTACGGTATTAGGTTATAGGCAAAACGTAAATATGACTTTTTTTGAGAGTTTGACTGGTTTTTTGTTGTTCCACAATCTTTCCTTTATATGCTTGAAGAAAGATATCTTATGAAAATTAAGATGAAATTAAGTATGGGATGTTGTTCGGGTGTTTTTTTAGAGACAGTTCAAATTTTTAAAAATTGGCTGCATATAAGGGTGTATGGCGATTTATTTGATTGATGATTTTTTGATGGCTCAGGCCTGTCGTGTGAGCGACTTTAAAAAATATAATTTTATAGATTTCAGGTTCGGTGTT
>CAYNIU010000243.1:0-2734 GCA_964397365.1 uncultured Methylomarinum sp.
GATGAATAAAGATGAATAAAACGGGAAAAAAGCTGTTCAGGTTCTTACGCATGATATTGGTATGGGGGCTGATGGTGACAATGACGGGTTGCTTCTATTGGTGGCGCGCATATCAAACCTATCGGCAAATGAACGATTTTGATGAACATTTCTCAATCAGTGTAAAACATGATTTTACGGTACACTTTAAAGATCCCGTTCTGTTTAGCGAGGATTTTGTCAGCTTGGCAAAATTGCGTCCCAGTATAGAAAAAGACACGTCTTATGGTAAGTTATGGACCTATGTGTTTCGCAAGATTGATAGGCAGGGGCAATATGTAACGCCTGAAATCAAATTTTATTTTACGCTTGCCTTTAATCAAGAAGACAAAGTTATTGCCTGGTCTTTTTCACCCATGTTTTTACAGATAGCTCCGCCAGCATTTCTGGAGCTATCTTTTCGTTCCTTGGGGAAAGCGGAAATCAATCAGGATAAAAAGCAATTAAAGGTCAACGCTGACAAGATCAATAAAATTAATGTGGCTTTGCCGTTAAAATCAGCGGTACTGGAACAATTAGGCGACCCCCTGGAAATAGAAAATGGAGATTCTCAGGAAATGTATCTTTATCATTTTAAACTGGAAACCCCGGATATTGAAGCCGGCTATGAAGATCGAGCTTTAAGTGTTCTGAAACTGACTTTTGATAAGATAACGCAGGAAATGGTAAAAATGTCCGGGCGCTTTGCCGGTTTGAAAATCGCCATAAACTACCGGAAATACCAACAAAAGCCGACAGGAGTATAGTGATATAAACTCATAGCTGTGCAGTCAGAATATAAAGTGTTTGGCAAGTACAAGCGCCGTTGTTCATGTGAGATGGATCCATTGTTTCACAATTTTTAGTGTTGTACTGTCTTTCTAAGTGTTAACGGGAGATTAATTATGGCGGATGGCTACCGTATCGAAAAAGACAGTATGGGAGAACTGGAAGTCCCAGAAAAAGCCTTGTACGGCGCCCAGACTCAACGAGCGCTGGAGAATTTTCCGATCAGTGGCTTGGTCTTGCCGACGGCTTTTATCAAGGCTGTAGCGTTAATCAAAAAAACTGCTGCCCAGGTTAATCTGGAACTTGGACTTTTAGATGAAGCGCTTGCTCACGCAATTATGAATGCTGCTGAAGACATTTGGCAGGGGAAACATAATGAACAGTTTCCGGTGGATGTGTTTCAGACCGGTTCTGGCACCAGTAGCAACATGAATGTTAATGAAGTGATTGCCCGGCTGGCTTCAATAAGTTCCGGTCTGACGGTTAATCCCAATGATCATGTCAATATGGGACAAAGCAGTAATGATGTGATTCCGACAGCAATTCATGTCAGTGCTGCACTGGAAATACAGGCACAATTATTACCGTCATTGCAGCGGCTGCAAAAATGTCTTGAAGAGAAATCTTCACAACTTGATAGCGTCATCAAAACCGGACGAACCCATCTGATGGATGCCATGCCTATCCGAATGGGACAGGAAGTCGGTGCTTGGGCGGTACAGATTCAAAATGCTATTCAGCGGATAGAATCAACCTTGCCGAGGATTTTTCGTCTTGCTCAGGGCGGCACGGCTGTAGGTACCGGTATCAATACGCACCCGGAATTTGCTGTACGATTTGCCAGCCAACTGGAAAATCAAACCGGACTGCCATTTAAACCGAATACTTCTTTTTTTGAGAGCCTGAGTGCCCAAGATGCGGCGGTTGAATTATCTGGACAGTTAAAGGTTATTGCTGTCAGTCTAATGAAAATCGCCAACGATTTGCGCTGGATGAACAGCGGTCCTTTTGCTGGCCTGGGCGAAATTGAACTCATGGCGCTTCAGCCTGGCAGCAGTATTATGCCGGGCAAGGTCAACCCGGTCATTCCAGAAGCGGTGGCAATGGTTTGTGCTCAGGTTATCGGTAACGATGCCACAATGACTATCGCCGGACAATCCGGTTCGTTCCAGTTGAATGTTATGCTGCCGGTGATTGCCTATAATCTGTTACAGAGTCTTGAATTGTTGGGTCATGCCAGCGAACTGTTAGCCGATAAGGCTATTGATGGGTTTAAAGTGCATCAAGCCCATTTCGGCAGCGCATTGACCAGAAACCCCGTTCTGGTTACCGCACTGAATCCGGTCATTGGGTATGCGAAAGCGGCTGAAATTGCCAAAACAGCTTATCAGCAGGGTAGGTCGGTGATTGATGTGGCCTTTGATATGACTGATCTGAGCATGAAAGAACTGGAGAAATTGCTAAACCCGGCAAACTTGACTGAAGGTGGAATCCGGGAGTCTTGATTGCCTCCTGGTTTTTCTTCATTATATAAAAGCTTTGCTTGTTAAAACAGCTTGCATAGGAACGCTAATAATCTGACAAAGTAGAGCTAACATTTGTATTATGGATATCCTGAGAAATTGGGAAGAAGCCAATTCTAAAAAGGGGGTGGGAACGGTTACCTCTGTTTTTATTAAAAACTCAGTTTATCTTGCAATAACTAAAAAGGAGATATAAAGTTAGATTAACCCCTGCTTTTTGTAATGAAATAAGGGAATATTTTTCAAACGCCCATAAAAAGAAAATAGGATTATCCTATCGTTGATGTCTTGCATTTTTATGCAGTATAGAACCAAGAGCCTACCCAAATATGCTGAAAAGCTAATGACTCAGATATATAACTCAAATAACTGTCGCAATTGGTATAAATCATATAATCCCTTTT
>CAYNIU010000244.1:0-2727 GCA_964397365.1 uncultured Methylomarinum sp.
CATAAACTTCCTGTTGTTTTCTGGTTAAATTAAAGCTATCAGACATTAATGTTCTCTGTTTGTTTTTATTTATCATATATAAAGAACGAAAGGAGAACAAGTGATTCAAAATAACTATTTTGGTTTTTTATTACATAAGTTTAATAAGGTATTGATTGCTAATAAAATTATTGACTATGATTATATATAAAGAAATAGAACAAATGCGCAATGAGATGCAGCAATGGCGGCGACATTTTCATCAATTTCCTGAAACGGCCTATGAAGAATTTCAAACCGCAAAGTTTATTAAACACAAGTTACTGGATTTTGGTTTGGAGATTCAGGATGGATTGGCTGTAACAGGTATTGTGGCGTCTGTGTCCTCAGGCAGGAGCAACAGAAGAATAGCATTACGTGCCGATATGGACGCGCTGTTTATTGATGAGAACAATGATTTGTCCTATAAATCCAGTTATCAGGGCAAAATGCATGCTTGTGGACATGATGGGCATTCAGCCATGTTATTAGGCGCTGCAAAATATCTGTCTGAGCATCGAAACTTTGACGGTACCGTCTACTTTATTTTTCAACCGGCTGAAGAAGGCAGGGCGGGTGCGAAAAAAATGCTGGATGATGGATTGTTTGAATTATTCCCGGCCGACGCTGTTTACGGTTTGCATAATTATCCGAATATTCCTGCCGGGCATTTTGCTGTTAAAAGTGGGGCTATGATGGCCTCATTCGATTGTTTTGAGATTCGGATTAGCGGTATGGCAACACATGCGGCCATGCCTCATCTGGGCAATGATGTCATGCTGACAGCCGCACAAACTGTGACGGCATTGCAGAGTATTGTCAGCAGAAATATTGACCCGGCGGAATCCGCCGTGCTGACAATCACCCAAATTCATGGTGGTAATACCTGGAATGCCATTCCGGAATCAGTAGTCTTAAGAGGAACTTTTCGCTGCTTTAATGAGACAGTTCAGCAATTGATACAACAAAAAATTTCCCAAATTGTTGCCGCGACTGCACAATGTTTTTCGGTAGAGGCTGAACTTTTATTTAATCCTGAAAACCCGGGCTATCCGGTCACAATCAATAGTGAACAGGAAACACAACAGGCAATACAGGCGGCTATAGCCGTTGTCGGAGAAGACTGTGTTAATGTGAAGCCAGTTGCCAGTATGGGGGCGGAAGATTTTGCTTTTATGCTGCAGAAAAAGCCCGGGTGTTATATCTGGCTGGGTAATGGTTCAGGTGAAGGCGGTTGTTTATTACATAATCCGAATTATGATTTTAATGATGATATTTTAGCGGTTGGCGCCAGTTATTGGGTTAAACTGGTAGAAACACAACTGACAAAGCTGTCTTGACCCGAAAGTGCTGATTTTTCGTATCAAGGCAGCTCAACTGTCTCGTGAAGGGATTTCAGGTCATCACGTCAGGTTCCATTCTACCGGTACGTTTTTTAACTTCACAAAGTTGTTCGGCAATGTCTATCAGATCTTTTAAAGCAATCTGAGCGTCCAGGTCATGTTGGCTACTATCCGGTTCAAATTTCTCCAGATAAATCCTTAGCGTTGCTCCGACGGTGCCTGTGCCGGATAGACGAAAGACGATGCGTGAGCCGTTGGTAAAACCAATGCGGATGCCCTGATTGTGACTGATGCTTTGGTCAACCGGGTCGGTATAGCTGAATTCATCGGCATACTGTACAGTATATTCGTCAAAGGAGTGATTGGCCAAACCTTCCATCTGATTGCGTAAATGCTCCATAATGTCGTTGGCAATAGCGGTATCCACGGCTTCGTAATCATGACGACAGTAAATGTCACGGCCATATTTTTGCCAATGATCATGAACGATTTCAGCAACCGGCTGACGTTTACGCGCGATCATATTTAACCAGTACAGAACAGCCCAAAGACCATCTTTTTCTCTGACATGATTGGAACCTGTGCCGAAGCTTTCTTCGCCGCATAAAGTGATTTCTCCGGCATCCAGAAGGTTGCCAAAATATTTCCAGCCTGTTGGCGTTTCAAAACAAGGCAGATTTTCGGCTTTTGCCACCCGGTCAACCGCCTGACTGGTTGGCATGGAACGGGCGACGCCGCTGAGACCTTTTTTATAGGCCGGAATCAAACGGGCATTGGCGGCCATGATAGCCAGGCTGTCGCTGGGAGTAACAAATACATGGGCGCCCATAACCATATTACGGTCGCCGTCGCCATCGGATGCGGCGCCAAAGGTAGGTGCTTGATCCGAAAACATAATGTCAGTCAGTTCTTTAGCGTGAGCCATATTCGGATCCGGGTGGCCGCCGCCAAAGTCTTCCAATGGGGTGGCATTGATTACCGAGCCGGGTTTGGCACCCAGTATGTCTTCTAGAATATGTTTAGCGTAGGGTCCTGTGATGGCATGCATGGCGTCAAAGCATAGGGTCAGATAGCCGGAGCTGATGCTGTTTTTAAGCAGCTCGAAGTCAAAAATTTGCGCCATTAATTCAGCATAGTCGGCAACCGGATCAATAATGGTGATTTTCAAGTCATTGATTTGTTGCTGACCTGTGCTATCCAGGTCAATATCATCAATGCGGGCTATTTTGTATTCCGAGATGGTTTTAGTGTTCTGAAACAGTGCGTCGGTAAATTTTTCCGGAGCCGGGCCGCCATTGCTGACATTATATTTAATGCCGAAATCTTCCGTCGGACCGCCGGGATTATGGCTGGCGGATAAAACGAT
>CAYNIU010000245.1:0-2684 GCA_964397365.1 uncultured Methylomarinum sp.
GGCGTTGGGCCGGGCGTTGGGCCAGGCGTTGGGCCGGGCGTTGGGCCGGAACAAGAATAAGTTATCTGGTTACCATTAGAATCAATACATGACGTTCCAGAATCCGCAGGACATGACAAAGAAGAACACTGTACAAGAGGACATAACAAACTTGATTTATTACCGCTTAAATCAATACATGACGTTCCAGAATCCGCAGGACATGACAAAGAAGAACATTGAGGCAATAAATCTATAGGAGATGGATTTGTACCAGAACAAACAAAAACAGCAGGATCACAAGGAGGAACGGTTATAGGAGGAGAATCACAAAGAAAAGTAGCATTAGCCCCCAAAACATCTAAACAGGACTTTCCTGAATCCGCAGGACATGACAAAGACGAACATTTAGGTAATGAAGAAGGAGGATGACAAAGCCCCGTTGTCTTGTCCATAACAAAAGAAGGATCAGAACAATCAGGCAAAAAAGGATCGAAATAGAAACGGATAGGTTTAGGACAATAAACAGAATAAAAAGAAGAAGATAAAGAGGTCGATAAACTACATGAAGCAGATGATAACGTACACGCTTCAACCATTCCCAAGCAATTCTGAAGCGCCTGGCTGCGATTATCAATGCCATAAGAAGGGAACGATAAAAAAAATGAGCCGAACAGAACGGCTAAGGAGAAAAAACGCATTTTGCCGGCTCAAAAAACATTAACTAACAAATAAAATAACTACGCCCCCGCAGCACCAAAAAAACGCGAACTAATGCGCAAAATAGCAGTACCCCCCCGAATCAGACCAAAAAGCACGGCAGCAGACGCTAAAAGAGTACCAACGTCTGTACCCAGATCGGTAAACACAGTAGTCACCTCAACAGGAACAGCCGCCATTGATACAGATGAAAGCGTCATAAATCCGACAATTAAAGAAAGTTTTGCTGCAAAAGACATTTTTAATTTTTCAAGGATTTTCATAATAATCACCTTTTAAAATGTTAATGAAAGTTAAGAACCAGCCGCATCGAACATTTCACGAATGGACAATCTCCATTGACCAAACGCGACGCCGATACCACCGGCCCCAAGGAAAAGGCCCATTATTTGAACGTAATCTAACCAGGGTATAGACATGACTAAATTACCGTTGATGGCCATGTATAGCACCAAGCAAGGCGCATTGCACCAAGCCCAGAACTAACTGTAACGCCCATATATCACCCAAGGTGACATTGGACAAATAAGTGTTAATATCCATACGAAAACCGCATTTTTTCTATCCATAAACCTAAAACTAATTCCCCCCTGGCCTGTTTTAAGATTGATCCTGTGGACAACTGCCGGGGGAAAGCCGACCTTGCGACCGAAGGACGTGTGGATAAGGCTGATGGACAGGCTGATGAAAAACTGAACAGCAAGTTTTTCACAACCTGACCACGAGCCTTATCCACACTTCGCAAGGTCGCCCCCGGCAGTTGCCCACAGGATGAAACAACAGGATTGTTGTAATTTCCTTGAGTTTTAAACTGGCCATAGTGGGGGAAAATCAGCTTCATGTTTATTACCCTATGCCGTAAATCTTTATTTGGAAGACGCCGCAGACTTGGACGCTGAGGAAGCAGGCGTTACCTTCAGGACATTTGTGGCTAACAAGACAGGTGCGCCGCCTCTATTCACTAAATTGCCCTCAAACTCTACTACCGCAGGTTCACCCAAATTCATACGAACACACTGGAACAAATGGGCCTGATTATAAGGCCCGGTTACCGGCATCGCGTTTGTGCCGCCTTGGTCGTCATTTTGTGTGGGATAGTCTTCACAGCAAATCATCCGCAGACCTTCATTGCCATTGAATGAGTAACGCGACCAGCCAATAATGTAGTAACGATAAACTGTATTTAATTGTTGTAATGCCATAAAAACACCTTTTAAAAACCCTTTATTTAAAAACTAATTATCCAGACAGGGTATAAAACTGAATAACCAAAAAAAAACTTAATTAAGAAAGAGTGCCCAAGGAAAAAGGGGTTTTACCCAAGAATGCCATAGCACTTTATAAAGCGAGACAAATTGAGCAACAAAAAAAACCTTGGCCACTCTTTCTTAATCAATCTTTTTATTACTACTTCCAGAATTTAACTGTGATGATTTAAATTCCAATCGTCCATCTATATATGCCGACAAAATAGAACCAGTCAAAGCATTCAAGGTCGTACCCCGACGCTTAGCAATCGAACGCAATTGAAAAACCTTTGTTTTATTTAATCGAGTTAAAAAATACATAATTAAATAGATCGTAATGACTCAGCGCGATAACACTCTAACGCCGTAATCATCCGTGAAATATCACGCGAAACATCAAAAGAAAAACGACTTAATACAGAACGAATAGCAAATAAACGCTCATAATAAAAACCAGAAAACAAAAAAAGAGACATATCCAAACCACCTAATAAACGTTCTATTTGAAATGAAATAAAACCCGAATCACTATCACCATTCAAAGAACATTCAATAGAACGAAGGCTTGAAAGAGAACGATCAATAATCGTATAAAAAATTTTTGCTTCACTTAATTCATTCATAAACTGAAACCCTTTTTTTAGAAATTAAAACCCACATGAAAACCCAAATAAAAACCCAATATAAAAAATGATGTAATCACTAAAAAATCAATAAAAAAAGCAATCACATTCAACT
>CAYNIU010000246.1:0-2663 GCA_964397365.1 uncultured Methylomarinum sp.
TACATTATAGACTTGCCTTCAGGAGTCGTTAAGAAAACTTGTTTATGAGCGCTATTGTCTTAGCCCTCCGTCTAAAAATGATAGCTCAATTCAATTCTGAAGTTGTCATCCTGTCTTAAAATATAAAGACTGTCTTTTGGAGGAGCGCCTGCATACAAACGCATTTCGGCTTCTATTTTCCAGCTGTCACCAATTCTTCGACTGGCTTCAATATTATAAATTTTGCTGTTACTGCTACGGTCGAATAATATTCCGGCCAGAATTTCGGTACTTTGTTCATCATTAAAGCCGAATCTCAATGCCGTTAAAATATCGTCCTGAAACGGCGCATAAAAATTATTAGCTCCCCGGGTATCGTACATATATTCAATGACCACACCCAAATCCAGCCCGGTTTCCTGTAAATCAAACAAGGTATATTCGACGCCTCCGGTGGCAGCAAAAAATGTTTTTCCCATGCCCGACCTTAACATGGCTTCCAGTTTCCACAACCAGCTGTCACGGGTCATTTGCACATCGAGACTGGTTTGGTTAATGGTTTCGTACAAAGGTAATATCTTCAGCTTGCCTTGATTGTCGAAAGCAGCAATAAATCGCGGTTCTCTGCCCATGCCATAAAAATGAGAAACGCCTATATCCCAGTCGCCAATATAATGCGACCAACGTATTGCATAAGCCAGTTGTCTTTGCAGGCCGTTTTTGTCGAAAACAGCATCATGAACGGCCACTTCAGGAACAAGACTGAAACGTCCTTTAGGTCCCGAGAAGGTTCTTTCCCTGAATCCCGTCAATAAAAACAAATCCACAGTACCCCAGTCATTAATCAATGCCAGATTAATCATGGGTTGCCCCAGTTTGTCTTCGGTATCGGTATTTTCCACCAAGTCTGTTTGATTAATAATATCAATCAAGTGTAATCCTTCGGTGACTCCCCAGAAAACCTTGCGAAAACCTACCCGCAGTTCCCACGCATTTTCTATCAACATCCAGTTGAGTTCACGAATATCAAAGTGGGTTCGCCGGTTATCGAATTGAGAATAGCGATAGAATGGCACAAAGACAAAATTTTGTTTGCCATTGTCCCACTCCTTGTAAAATTCAGTTTTAATAACCCCTGAAAGATAATTGTTACGCTGTTGCGCCCCTAAACCATTATGGATAAAAGCTAAATCCTCAACACCAATATATCCTGAAATATCCCAATCAGAAAAAATATCCAGGCTGGAGTTATTTTCTTTTATACTGCCCCGGTTTTGGAATTCTACCTGTTCAACCTGGTTTCCATTACTGGAAGTGGGCGGTTTATTTTGAATTTTCTTGTGTTTAACTGACAAGGAAACTATTAAAACTTTATGTTCTTCCGATTTAAAATGTGTTGAAAAGGATTCTATCTCTACTGAATTTTTTAAATCCAAAACTATCCTTAAGTCGTCGTTGTTGCGTCTTGAAGTCCGTAAATTCAACATAAATGTTTGTTCGTTAGCTACAGCCGATAAAGACTGTCTAAGTGATGTACTGGCAAAATCCATCACTAACCGCTGTGGATTTTTCAATGAGAAAACCTGATAACGGATTGTTTCGGGGACAGAAAAATATAATGTTGCGGTATTTTTATCGTCTGTTTGCAAACGAATCAAATCAATGCTTTCAGTCTGTGCATAGCCAGTAGCAGACACTATTAACAGCAGATTAACGACTAAAACAGCTAAAAAACGCATACAGCTTTGAGTATCATAAGAAAAACAAGAAAATTATAGACTTGAAATAGTTTTTAGCCGAAAGAAATAATCACATCATTCCCCAATTCCAGCATAAGTATCATTTGAATATTTCCTCTGTTAGCCGCTATCTCAATCAATCCCGAAGAATTTTTATACCAAAACGCCTGACCTTTCTTTACCGAACAGAAAGTATCAGCCTGCTTAACTTCTATTCCATTAATCAACAATGCCTGACCGTCAAAACGTTGTTGATAGCGGATACCGGTCATGGCATTACCGAAATGGTCAAAATAAATAATCCGGCATAAATCAGCCGGCCAATCCGCCACCTCCCTGTTAATAACAGGCTGAAGAAATTCCTTTTCCGAGCCTGTATGCAAGCTGGCGGCTATTGGCGCAAAAAGGTCTCTGCCATGAAAAGTGTTGGAACAATTTTCAGGCTGCCAGACAATCTCAAACCACTGATGTTGATTGGCGTGAACGGCGACCGTATTTAACAATCCATTGTCAGGCCCGACAAAAAACTGACCATCAGCTTCCAACACGACAGCGGCGCGTTGACCGCCAACCCCCGGGTCGACGACAGCCAGAAAAATCGTGTTTGGGGGGAAACTCTTGCTTAAAGCGGCTAACAAATAAGCACTCAATAATGGATCTGCCGTTGGCGCATTGCTCAGCAAATGAATTACCCTGGCATCTGGCGCCAGATTATCAATCACTGACTCCATTTGCCCCATATAAGGCCCCTCACCTCCAAAGTCAGTGAACAGAACAATAGCCATGTTTACAATTCCATAACCTCCAGCCCCTTATCCGCTTCATAATTATGCGAAATCACAATCTGATTGTTGTCAAATTCATAGGATTTTCGTTCGCCGGCTCTATCAATAGCCAGGTTTTTAAAATCAAAAAGATGAGTATCAGCCAATTGTGAAGGCGCAA
>CAYNIU010000247.1:0-2659 GCA_964397365.1 uncultured Methylomarinum sp.
CGGAGAATCTTTGTAAAATGTAAGACCTGACCCCTTTACTTTTATGCTCTTTATGCTTTATCTCCTACAACAGACTTTTACTGGTCACTTCAAATACATCTCTGGAAACATCATCGCTATTCATTATTCGCTGCAATTGCGTTTTCATTAACTGTTGCCGACTCTCATCATAACGTCGCCATTGCGTTAATGCTGTCACCAGCCTTGAAGCTACTTGTGGATTGAGCTTGTTTAACAGCACCACCTGATTTGCCAGAAAAGCGTAGCCACTGCCATCTTTAGCATGAAAATGCAACGGGTTGGCCTGACTAAAAGTTCCAATTAATGCTCGCACCCGGTTTGGGTTTTTCAAATCAAATGCCGGATGCGACATCAATGCCTGCACCTTTTCAAATGCATCCGGCCTACTGCTGCCTGCTTGTATTGCAAACCATTTATCAATCACCAGCGATTCATCCTGCCATTGCTGATAAAATTTTTTCAAACAATCTTCTTTGGCCGGATGTCGGCTGTTTACAATCACTGATAGTGCCGCCATCTGATCGGTCATATTGGCAGCCTCTTCAAATTGCTGCTGCGCCAATTGATCACTACCGTCTGATTGCAATACAGACAAATAGCTTAAACACATGTTTTTAATCCGTCTCCTGCCAATTGCATCGGCACTATTATGTCTTTCATCCCGGTGATTTTGCTGATATAAATACCGAAAATGTTCCTGCAATTGTTCTGCAAGAGCTTTTTTAACAAACTCGCTGGCCTGGTGAATCGCCTCGACATCAATAACATCCATTTGACCGGCTAAATAGCTTTCTTCCGGCAATTTCAGTAAACATGCAAAATAGGATAAATCGTCCCAGTTTTGTTCCAATACCTTTTGATAAGCCTGGACAATCACCGAATTGAGATGTAATTCACGACCATGATGCAAATCATCAATCAATCCGAAAATAATTTGTGTCGACAACTGTTGCGCAGCTTCCCAGCGGTTAAATGTATCCGCGTCATAGCTGAGCAAAAAAGCCAATTCTTCCAGGCTTCGTTGCATTTTCAAAATCACCGGCGCAGAAAAGCCGCGCAATAATGAAACGACCGGTTTTTCTTCTACCTGTGTAAATGTAAAGGTCTGCTCTGCGTCAGTCAGATTTAAAATTAACTCATCGCCGGCTTGTCCATCAATCAGCTTCATTGGCATCATTTGCCCATCAGACGATAATAATCCTGTTTTTACCGGGATATGCAAAGGTTGCCCCGATATGGGCTGATTCTGCTTGAGAGTTAACCGAAACTGATGGGCGCCAGGATCGTAATGTTCCTCAACTTCCAGCACAGGCGTCCCCGTCTGGGAATACCAGCGTCTGAATTGCGTCAAATCGACTGCGTTTGCCGCTTCCATCGCCTTGACAAAATCATCACAGGTCACAGCCTGGCCATCGTGGCGCTGAAAATATAAATCACTGCCTTTACGGAAACCTTCAGCCCCCAGCAATGTATGCAACATACGCACCACTTCAGCGCCCTTTTCATATACTGTCAAGGTATAAAAATTATTGATTTCAATATAGGAATCCGGGCGAATGGGATGAGCTAAAGGCCCGGCATCCTCAGCAAATTGCCGGGTTCTCAATAAGTTAACGTCTTCTATGCGTTTGACTGCTTTGGAGGTGCGGTCACCGCTAAATTGCTGATCACGAAAAACCGTAAAGCCTTCTTTCAAACTAAGCTGAAACCAGTCCCGGCAGGTGATTCGGTTACCACTCCAGTTATGAAAATATTCGTGACCAATAACCCCTTCGATATGTTCATAATCACTGTCTGTTGCCGTATCAGGTCTTGCCAGGACAAATTTGGTATTAAAAATATTCAATCCCTTGTTTTCCATAGCCCCCATATTGAAATGGCTGACCGCGACAATCATATACCGATCCAGATCGTATTCGCGGCCATAGACCTCCTCATCCCAACGCATCGCATGTTTAAGCGACTGCATCGCATGATCGCATTTATCAATGTCATGTGCCTCAACAAAAATCTGACAACTAATTTTGCGGCCATTCATGGTTTCAAATAGGTCTTCGATACACTCCAGTTGTCCTGCGACCAGCGCAAATAAATAACACGGTTTAGCAAAAGGATCCTCCCAGGTCACCCAATGACGGTTATCGCTTGCGTCACCCTGCGCCACTTCATTACCATTGGAAAGCAGGACGGGATATTTATCCTTATCAGCCACCAGCGTGGTTTTAAATTGGCTCATCACATCAGGTCGATCCAGGAAATAAGTGATTTTCCTGAATCCTTCCGCCTCACACTGAGTACAAAGCATAGCATTGGATTGATACAAGCCTTCAAATGCAGTATTGCTTTTCGGATTAATGGTATTTTCGATAAACACAATAAATGTCCCCTGCTGAGGCACATCATTAATAATCAATGTTTCTGCTGTCTGCAAATAATGCTGGCTATCCAACGCTACACCATCCACAGCGACCTTGATTAACTCCAACCCTTCGCCCATCAAAACCAGCTCTTTACTTTGACTCTGAGATTGGGGATTACGCAACATCGTCAGACGGGATTCCACCGTTGTTTTTTCTTCATCGAGAATAAACTTCAAATCTACATTTTGAATTAAATATTCAGGAACCGTATAGTCTTT
>CAYNIU010000248.1:0-2650 GCA_964397365.1 uncultured Methylomarinum sp.
CCGATTTGAACCGGTACATCAGGAAAGGCTTCAACAATAGCATGAATCACATCGGCATTTTTAGGTTTACCGGCAAACGCGCCATCCAGATCGACCAAGTGAATTCTTCTGGCTCCCGCCTCGACCCATTTGCCAGCCACAGCGACAGGGTCATCAGAAAAAACGGTATCATCCTCCATACGGCCCTGACGTAAACGAACGCATTTTCCTTCTTTTAGATCTATTGCAGGTATCAACAACATAGCTTCTTCTCAATGGTTTCGATGGATTATTATTTATACAGGAATCTGTCTCTTATATGATTTAAGCTGTGCCATCCCAATTTAAAAAATTTTTCAATAATTGCAGTCCAACTGTTTGACTTTTTTCTGGATGGAATTGTACGGCAAAAAGATTATTTTTTGCCAATGCGCAAGTAAATTCATCAGCATACTGAGTGGTGGCAATAATATCGTTTCTGTTGACCGCTACCACATAATAGCTGTGGACAAAATAAAAACGGCTGTCCTGAGGAATATTTTTCCATAATGGATGTCGTCTTTGCTGTCTGACCTTGTTCCAGCCCATATGGGGGATTTTCAGGATATTATTATCTGCGTCACTTAAGCCTTCAGAAAAATGTACAACATGACCGGAAAAAATATCCAGACAATCTGTCTGATTATTTTCTTCACTGTCTGTTAACAGCGCCTGCATACCCAGACAAATACCCAGGAAAGGTTTTTCAGTCGCAACTTCTTTGATAAGGGCGGCTAATCCGCTGTGATCAAGCGCTTGCATACAATCACGGATAGCCCCAACGCCTGGAAATACTATCCGGTCAGCCCGCTGTATCGCAGCTACATCGGAAACTATTTGAACATTTACAGCAGGTTCGGCATGTTGCAGTGCTTTTGCAATGGAATGAAGATTCCCCATTCCGTAATCAATAACGGCAACTGATGACATAACAATGAATTAAAATGATGGGTTAAAATTATAATGTCCCTTTGGTGGAAGGGATGATTCCAGCCATTCTTGGATCTGTGGCAATTGCCATTCTAATCGCTCTACCTAAAGCTTTAAAGATGGTTTCAGCAATATGATGGGCATTGCCGCCTTTCAGATTGTCAATATGCAGAGTGACACCGGCGTGATTGACAAACCCCTGAAAGAATTCGCGAAATAAATCTACGTCGAATGAACCTATAGCAGCCCGGGGATATTCGACTTCATAAAACAAACCGGGACGACCGGAAAAATCAATCACAACTCTGGATAAGGATTCGTCTAAAGGGACATAAGCATGTCCATAACGATAAATTCCTTTTTTATCCCCTAATGCACAGGCAAAGGCCTGTCCCAGGGTAATGCCAATATCTTCCACCGTATGATGGGCATCAATTTCCAGATCGCCTTGGGCATTGATATCCATATCTATTAAACCATGTCGTGCAACTTGATCCAACATGTGATCAAGAAAATGAACACCGGTTTTAAACGACGATACACCATCACCATCCAGGTTAATACTGATCTTTATCTGTGTCTCAAGCGTATTCCGCTCAATTTGGGCCGTACGTTGGTTCATGCTTAAACTGTTCAGATTGAAAAGTGCATTTTACTATGATTTAGCCAGCTTATGCAGTGGAATAATATTCGGCGCCATTCTTTGTAATTTTAAGAAATAGTTACTAAGTATTTTGTAACCACTCTGCATATTTAAATGAGAGGTATTCAAGGCATCTTTCTGGAGTAACTGATTGATATTAAATACGTAGATACGTGAACAATGACGATATTTTTAATCATTACCGGATACGCTCCTCAGTCACTTGTTGTCATCAACTTATTTACAATCTCCAAATATTCATCCATTTTAGGTCGATGCAGGAAAATGCCTAAAACAGCCATACCGCTAAAAATATACAGGGTATTATAGTTATCTCCCAACACAAACATCACCAATCCCAATATAGCAACCGTTTCAATCATTGTCTGAGTCACGACAATAGTAACCAGATAGCGGTTTCTCGCCGGATTATCGCCCGGCATGGTGTGATTAAGTCGCAACAAAATGTACCGTATTAAGCTAGTCAGTGGAAACAATACAATAGCAATCACATAAAAAATTGTCCTGACCAAAATTCGCTGTGATTCCTCAAGCCCTATTTGTATTTGCTCACCTGAATAGTGACAGACAAAAACAGAGACAGCCACAGTCATTATCATGATAATCACAACGACCCAATGTAAATTGAGATTACGCTTAGAATATTTTGATAATTCTCTCATTTATTTTTCTTACTCAAAGTATCTTTATACGCTCTCATAATGACCAAAAAAGCTAGAAAATCATACAACGCATGAATAATGACTGGGGTCAGCAAATTTCTTTCATCTCCATAATCTAAAGACATTCCCAGATAAATTCCAACTAACACCGCTAAAACCGCATAAACAGGCGTCACTGCGTGGACTAAACCAAAAAGAATACTGGAAAACACTAAACCCGCATTAAGCCCCCAACTGTTTTCTATCCAGGGCTGTATCACACCACGAAACAGCAATTCCTCTGATACCCCGGCAATCACAGCCAATACCAATAAATCTGCCCATCCATAGCGGTGCATGGTGGGCCCCAGAGTCTCCTGCAACAATTGCCTGATCT
>CAYNIU010000249.1:0-2625 GCA_964397365.1 uncultured Methylomarinum sp.
AAAAGCGTTGCTAAACCAATACCTGCGACTGATAATAATAATCCGAGAATACTGATTACTCCACCAGCTGCGGCCAATTTAAACGGTGTTAGGGGTTCAGCGGCACATGCTTCCTGTTGGTTGGCAGTGCGATGCAGCATCCATAAATTGAAACCGATAAAGCCGATAAATAATGGAATCAGAATTGCGTCATGGATTAAGAAACCCAGTCCAATAGCAGTCAGGGCGCTAAGAACCACAGGCAGCCCAAGGCAGCAAGCCGCAGTAATGGCTGTGGCTATTAAACTGGTTAGTTGTTTGGTTTCATCTTTCATTGTATTACCTCACTGTCATGTTTATCCATCACCCTGAATGTGAGTAAGCTTTGTTCAAATGCGCTTACTTTATTACGAGTGTCCTCAATATAATTATTAAGCTCAAGCAGTTTGGTGCTTGTTCCTTTATCGTCCCCCTTGTCACTGGTTGATAATAAACAGACTATTTTCGCTAAAGGCACCCCCGCTTCACGAGCCGTTTTAATAAAGCGCAATCGTTCAATCGCGATCAAATCAAACAGTAACAGTCCACCGCTGGTTCTATTGCTAATCTGGATTAATCCTTGATCCACATAGGTTCTAATGCAGTGAACGCTAATACCGGTTTTTTCAGCCAGCGTTGAAAGTCTGATTAACTTGTTTTTTTTAAGGCAATCATTCATTATTACCCCGCACAACAGGAAAGTTCTTTGACGTCTTTGTTAAAGGTTTGGGCGCAGAGTTTAATACCTTCCACCATAGTTAGATAAGGAAACAATTGTCCGGCCAGGTCTTCAATCGTCATTTGATTATGGATGGCCAATACCGCTGTCTGAATCATTTCACCTGCTTCCGGAGCTAATATTTGTGCGCCGATTAAACGCCTACTGCCTTCTTCCATCACCAGTTTGACAAAACCTCTGGTTTCAAAGTTAGCAAGTGAACGCGGTACATTCTCTAAAGGCAACAATCGGCTATCAGTTTCGATATTATTGTGATGTGCTTCAGCTTCGGTTAATCCGACAGTTGCCATTTGCGGTTCGGTAAACATGACGGCTGGCATCGCTGACAGATCAATGGCGGCATCACCGCCAGTCATGTTAATGGCGGCACGGGTTCCAGCCGCTGCTGCAACATAAACGAACTGGGGTTGATTGGTACAGTCCCCGGCGGCATAAATATGTTCAACATTGGTACGCATGTGATCATCAACAGTAATAGCACCACCGTTGCCCATTGCAACGCCTGCTTGTTTCAGCGCCAGGCTTTTGGTATTAGGGGGTCTACCTGTGGCAACCAATAATCGGTCTCCTTCCAATATCTGACCTTTGGTGGTTTTTACCTTGAATTTGCCTGAAGAAAGTAGTCCTTTTTTATAGGAAACGGCTTCAGCCTGAGTATGTGCCAGAATAGTCATGCCTTCGGCTTCCAGAATTTTATGCAATTCTGAGCCTATATCGGGATCTTCTCTGAATAATATTGAACTGCGAGCCAGCAAGGTGACTTTGCTGCCCAGTCTTAAATAGGCTTGCGCCAATTCCAGCGCTACGATAGATGAGCCTATGACTATCAAATGTTCCGGCAGGGTGTCAGCTTCTAAGGCTTCTGTCGAAGTCCAATAAGGTGATTCTGCTAATCCCGGGATAGGTGGAATACTGGAGGATGCTCCGGTAGCAATGAGAAAACGGTCGGCAGTGATTTCAGTTTTATTGCCATGTTCCTGGTCAACAATCAGGGTATGGGCATCCTGGAATCGGGCGTCTCCCTTTACCAAAGTAATGTTTGGATTGGACTCCAGGATACTTTCATATTTAGCCACCCTGAGTTCATCAACACGGGCCTGCTGTTGAGCAAGTAATTGTTTACGATCAATCACCGGTTTTTGTTTTTTGATGCCGCCAAACGCATGATCCTTTTGCAAATGGGCGATATGAGCCGCACGAATCATTATTTTAGATGGCACACAGCCAATATTGACACAGGTGCCGCCAATAATGGGTTTGCGTTCAATCAGGGTGACTTTGGCACCATTCTCCACGGCTTTAATGGCACAGGCGAAAGCACCTGATCCGGTGCCGATAATGGCGACATGAAGAGGATGGCTATTGTTTGCAGCAGTCGATGTTTGGTCATCGTTAACAGCCTTTTCCTTATCCAGTTCTGTGACTTGATAACCTTTATCTTCGATCTTCCCAATTAGAGATTTAAAACTGGTATCCCCGGTTACAGTTAACACGCCAATGCCTTCAGGATAAAAGACTTTGATTTTGACTCCTTCCAGGGCATTGAGTTTGTTTTCAATACCACCAACACAGCTTGGGCAGGTCATGCCGTCAATTTTTAATTGTTTAGTCCACATTATGATGTCTCTGTGTTATTTTTCTGAATGAACAGTCGCTGGATAGCCCACATTAGTCGTAGTTTTTATCAAGGTTTCTATAGTGGTTTTTTTGGGGTCAAATGTGACAGTCGCTGTTTTGCTGTCAAAATCCACCTTTGCGCTCTGTACGCCATTAACACCTTGTAACGCCTTCCTGATAGTGATGGGGCACATGGCGCAAGTCATGTTTTGCATATCAAGAATTACAGATTGACTGGTGTTTTGTGTTTG
>CAYNIU010000250.1:0-2622 GCA_964397365.1 uncultured Methylomarinum sp.
GGCAGAGCAACAGCCAGACCTTCCGGTATGTTTTGCATGCCAATAGCAATGGCCAGCACAATACCGTTTTTAATATCGCCAGAACCGAAGCTGACCCCGACCGACATGCCTTCGGGAAAATTATGAATGGTAATGGCGACAATAAACAGGGAAATTTTCTGGAGAGAATCCATATGCGTATCCGAGATCGAATCAAAGTGCAGATGTGGCAGTTTTTCATCGGCAAAATGCAGAAATAAAGCGCCCAGTATCATACCCGCCGCCACTATCCAGTAGCCGCTTCCCAACCAGATGTTATTACCGTATTCGATGCCGGGGAGAATCAAGGAAAATGCGGTTGCAGCCAGCATGACTCCGGCAGCCATACCGAGCATACCGTTGAATAAACGGTCGGATAATTCTTTTACAAACAAGGTTGGCAATGCTCCCAGCCCGGTTGCCAAACCCGCCAGAATGCTGGCCAGAAAACCATAAACAACGATTTTGTCAAAAATAAAATATAAAGAGCCAAAAACAATTACCTGTGACAGTAAAAAAAGCCCAATCCATGCCGCCCATCGCTGAATGGTAGGGAGAGCCATTATTTTCCGGTAATTGGAATTAGACTGTAGACGCGAATATTGATTATCAAAAAATGCCTGGATATTTGCCATCAAATTACCTGCTTGGGTGCAAAGAAAAGGAACCAATTATTATAGCTAAATACAGTAAAAAAGTACGGTTATGTTAGTAGGCTGGAAATCCGTATAAGGCTCTCAAAGGTTTCAGGAAAAATTCCTTTTTTGTTTGGGCTGGTATTTTCTTACCGCAAATTCAACTATGATTTTGACTTTTTAACAATCACGAGGGCGAGATGAAAAAAGTTGTACAAGGCGTACTCCCGTTGTTCTGTCTGACCGGGATGAACGCTGCTGTTGCAGAGGAGCGACAGCCAATAAAACTGGATAAAGTTGAAGTGGTTGGTGTGACGCCATTGCTTGGCTCGGGTATTTCGATTGACAAAATTCCGGTTCCGGTGCAAACAGTGGATGCGGAACAACTGGAAGAAGCGCAAAGCGTATCGCTAGCTGATTATCTGAACCGTTATCTTGGCAGCGTGAATATCAATGATGCACAAAATAACCCGTTTCAACCGGATGTGCAATTCAGAGGATTTACAGCATCGCCCTTGTTAGGTTTGCCACAGGGCTTATCGGTTTATGTCAACAGTATCCGCTTTAATGAGTTTTTTGGTGATACCGTTAATTGGGATTTGCTTCCGCAAGGGGCGATTGACAGAGTGGCATTGCAATCTGGTTCCAATCCGGCTTTTGGTTTAAATACTCTGGGTGGAGCGATTGCCATTAAAACCAAAACCGGTTTCAGCGCACCGAAACATCAACTGGAAGTCAGCGGCGGTTCATGGGGGCGGCATTCTGAAGAAATCAGCAGTGGCTGGAATAATGGCACTTTTGGCTATTTTATGGATGTGCGTTATTTTAATGAGGATGGCTGGCGCGATTTTTCCAATACCGAAGTCATGCAGGGCTTTTCCAGTCTTAGCTGGCGGGGAGAGGACTCCAGTCTTGATTTGACTCTGGCAACAGCGGATAACAGTTTGAGAGGTAATGGGACTATTCCTGTTGAATTATTAAGGGTGAGTCGTGAAGCTGTATTTACCCAACCGGATGAAACAGTCAACCGGTTTTTTCTGGCCTCATTGGAAGGGAGTTCCTGGTTGAATGATCACGTTGAGTTATCTGGAAATATGTATTTTAAACGTATTAAAACTGGTACAGTGAACGGGGATGGCAGTGAATTTACTGAATGTAATGTTTCAGGCATTTTGTGTGAAGAAGATGGTGTCACACAAGTGCTTGCCCTTGACGGAAATACGGTTCCTTTTAGTGATGCCGTAGACGGAGGAACCTTTAATACCTCTAACACTATTCAGCGATCATTCGGTTTTGCTTTGCAAACAGCTTTTGATTATCAAATTCTGGCGCGTGATAACCACTTTATTGTGGGGTCTACCTATGATCAGGGTAACGTCCATTACAGCGCCGATACGGAACTGGGTGCTTTAAATGCAGACCGTGGTGTTGATGGTTCAGGTTTTAAAACGGAAGAAGCTCATGTTCGTTTGAATACCGAGACAGAGCATTACGGACTGTTTTTTACGGATACTTTTTCGGTGACAGATCAGTTAGATGTCACAGTGTCGGGCCGTTACAATCAGACCCGGATCGCGTTGATGGATCAGGTGGGGACTGAGCTTAACGGTAATCATGTGTTTCAGCGTTTTAACCCTTCTGCCGGTTTGACTTATAATTTTATACCGGAGTTGATTTTTTACGGTAATTACAGTGAATCGACCAGAGCGCCTTCGCCTATGGAGTTAAGCTGTTCTGATCCAGATGCGCCTTGTAAATTACCCAATGCCTTTGTTTCTGATCCACCTTTGAAACAGGTGGTTTCAAATACCTGGGAAGCTGGATTTAGAGGACGTTTTGTTGAATTGCTGGAAGGCTATCTGGATTGGAACGCGGGTGTTTTTCGCACTACTAATGCTAATGATATTATTTTTCAAAGTACGGGTGGAGTCGTTGCCAATACCGGCTATTTCAGTAATGTAGGCACCAC
>CAYNIU010000251.1:0-2621 GCA_964397365.1 uncultured Methylomarinum sp.
AACCCGAAGTCATTTGATCAAAATCAGTAAATCCGGTGCTGGCGCCGGTAATATTACCTTCCATCTCGAACAAAGTTTCAATCTTGTCCACGGCCTCTGCAAGCAAGCTCTTGATGGGGCTAAAACCACTCTGTCCACGCTGCCTTTGCTCAGCAATTCTGAAAACCTGGCGTTCGGCATTTTCCAACAACTCAACGGTTTCCCGACCTTCAGGATTAAAAGCCGAATCAGAAATATCGGTTCCAACATGAATTAACTGGCGCAATACCGAACGATCTCTGACAATATTAGC
This sequence comes from uncultured Methylomarinum sp., assembly GCA_964397365.1. Taxonomy (GTDB): domain Bacteria; phylum Pseudomonadota; class Gammaproteobacteria; order Methylococcales; family Methylomonadaceae; genus Methylomarinum. The sequence continues at coordinate 293 of CAYNIU010000251.1, forward strand.
GTAGGCAATAATATTGGCTGCACTGGGAGTATCTTTGGCCAGTGTGCCCAAATAAGCCAAACCACCGACATCCTTTAAATCACCAGTGGCTTCCAGCGCTTCTGATAAGGTAATAACATCAAAAGGATCCTGTTTTTCAGCTAATTGGGCAATAGTCCTGAATATCAGCTTGTGATCGTTACGATAAAAGTCCTCTTCGGAAACCTTATCGGCAACTGAATCCCAGGTTTGGTTATCCAACATCAACCCACCCAGTACAGATTGCTCAGCCTGGATAGAGTGTGGAGGAACTTTCAGAGATTCAATTGCATAATCTGGGCTATATGAATAATTCTCGGACATAGCATTTATAATTACAAGACAATGATTTGATTTCTATTGACGTTTTCACAGAACAATTATTTAAGAATACACCCGGAATTTACAGCCATAGGGCAATTAACACTGTTGCCCCAACACGGGATATGGACATGAAGCTGGCTGTAAAAATTATTTCCTGTACACTCCTTAAGACAGAGTATTATACCCTACTCTCAGAAACTGAAGTTTTCCGTTTACAACCGCTTAATCATCATCAAATTCCGCACTATTCTCAATTGAACTATCCGCGCATCAATAATTTTTGAAAACTTTATTACACCTTTACGAATGAATCTTTTCTCACAAGAAAAAGGATGCCCAAATGAGCCAAAATCAGAAAATTCATTTTATTCAGCCTTTCATTGACATAATCTTTGTCAAGACATGACCCCAATATTTACAACGATGCTGACTGAAAGTTATTTTTTTATTACTTTATTTGCACTGCTTTCCGCAGCGGTTATCGCTATTCCACTATTTCACTATCTTAAACTTGGTTCGGTACTTGGCTACCTGACAGCCGGAATAGTTCTCGGACCGTGGGGATTAGCGGTCATAGATAATATTGAAGAGATCCGGAATCTTGCAGAATTTGGTGTGGTATTTTTATTGTTCCTGATCGGAATTGAAATGAAACCCGCCCGCTTATGGATAATGCGTCGCTGGGTATTTGGCCTGGGATTGGCTCAATTGCTTTTAAGCGGCTGTTTATTAACACTGGTTGCCATACTGCTGCAATTACCCTTGCGTCCAGCTCTCATTATCGGACTGGGTCTGGCTTTATCATCTACAGCATTCGGATTACAAATTCTCGTAGAAAAAGGTGAGTTACCCAGTGTTGATGGACGCATTGCTTTTTCAGTATTATTACTACAAGACTTGGCCGTTGTTCCCCTGTTGGCTATGGTATCGTTTCTTGCCAAAGGTGCTGATCTGGGCGAAAGTATTGGTCAAGCTGTTTTACAAGCCGGCCTTGCAATTTCTGTTGTCGTCTTGAGTGGTCGATATCTGCTTACCCCATGCCTGGATAAAATCGCAGCCAGTCGTAATTCTGAAGTCTTTATCGCCGCTGCCGTGTTATTGGTATTAGGCGTTGCCAAACTAATGGAAGCTGTAGGATTGTCAATGGCATTAGGTGCTTTTTTAGCAGGCCTGATGCTGGCAGAATCACATTACCGACATCAAATTGAAGCCGATATTCAGCCTTTTCGCGGTATCTTATTAGGGCTATTCTTCATGTCGGTAGGCATGAGTATTGATTTAAACATGCTATATAAAAATATCGGCTTTGTTCTCAGCCTGGTTTTGTTGTTATTATTAATTAAAATCAGTGCATTATGGCTGTTGTGCAGACTCAGCAAACTTAATCATAGCAGCAGTCTGAAAATTGCTGTGCTATTATCTCAATCCGGCGAATTTGGTTTTGTACTATTCGGTTTTGCTTTGATCTCGGGCGTAATAACCGAATCCTGGTCACAACTGTTATCCATGACAATCACTCTAAGCATGGTCACCACGCCTTTTCTGGTCAAACTTGGAGACAAACTAAGCCAGCATTTAGGCACTCATAAACAACACGACCAAGCACTGAATTTTATCGCCAATCAACAGCAGAATCACATCATTCTTGCCGGCTTTGGCAGAGTCGGCAAAAGAGTGGCCTCCTTAATGCAAAATGCCCAATTGCCTTTTGTTGCCCTCGACTCTAACCAGCAACAAGTCACGGATGGGCGACTGAATGATTTCCCGGTTTTTTTCGGTGACGCCAGCAAACTGAATGTCCTCAAAGCCGCAGGCGCAGACCGCGCCAGTATGCTGATCGTCACTCTGGATAATGTAGAACACGCTGAACGACTGGTTACCACAATACGACAAAATTACCCTCATCTCCCTATTCATGCTCGGGCACACAATTACAGCCATTGTGAAATTTTATTGCGCAATGGGGCAAATACTACCGTTTCTGAAA
>CAYNIU010000252.1:0-2612 GCA_964397365.1 uncultured Methylomarinum sp.
GTCTGAACAGACTGGCATGGGTGCTGGCTTTTCTGGCGCCAACCACCATATCGTAACCCTCATTTAATTTTTCTAATAGCCGGGGAATATCGGCCGGGCTGTGTTGTCCATCAGCATCCATAAAGATCAGAACCTCCCCGTTGGCATTTCTGGCGCCGGTTTTAATACTGGCGCCATTGCCCTGGCTGTAAGGGTGGCTGATGACCCGGGCGCCAGCTTGTTTGGCCAGAACAGCAGTCTCATCGGTTGAGCCGTCATCGACTAACAGGATTTCTGAATTCGGCATAATGTGTAAAAGGTCATGAAGCAGAGCAGGTAAATTTTTGGCTTCATTTTTGGCGGGCAGGATAATGCTGATTTTCATATCGACGTTACTTTGACAGTGAGTAAATTTACAGTTTTTCCTCGGTGTAGCATAGTGTAGACTTATTCGGTGCGGGTGTAGGCAACTTTTATACGAAGTCTGGTAATAATAAAATGGTAAGCGATTAAAAGTGAGATTAGATAAAGAGCAAATAGATTTGTTTAAGAATAGCCTAAATTCTCTGGATGCAACAGCTCATTTGTATCTTTTTGGTTCCAGAGTGGATGACACCAGGAAAGGGGGCGATATTGATTTGCTGATAATCAGTGAAAAATTAAAAAAGGCGGATGTTAGAAAACTTAGAAAGGATTTTTATCAAAAATTCGGCGAACAAAAACTGGACATCATCCTGGATACGGGCAACAAAAACAGCGCTTTTGTAGAAAAAATCAAACAACAGGCTATTGAATTATGAACCATAGTCAGCGAATATTGATTGAAAATATACAGGCACTGGAAAATCAATATTACTGGTTGAACCGATCTTACTCTATTTGTAAAAAAATACCGAATAGAGCGCATTTTAAACCCGAAGAAATGGATGCTTTGGAAACGCTTTGTTCCCGGTTTACCCGGAGTATTGATTATTTAATCAGAAAAGTATTTCGTTCAATTGATGATGTAGAATTTGAAAACCAGGGGACTTTAATTGATGTTGTTCATAATGCAGAAAAAAGAGGCTTGATTGAATCCACTGAAAAAATGAGAGATATTAAAGAAATACGCAATGATATTGTTCATGAATACATCCAGGAAGGCATGCAGGCACTGTTTGCTGATGTTCTGGAAAATGCACCTGTTGTATTGGATATGATAAAACAGACGATTGATTATTGTAAACAATACAACAAAACGTAGGTCCGATACCCATTAATCACCACCACCCACCACTTAAATATTAATGTCAGTACACCAATCAGAACAATAAACGCATATTGATGAAAAGTGGGATAAGGCCAATCCACAACACGTTTTACATAGCCATGTTTCAATGGATTCAGATGACCATAATCCACATGATGTTGGTAGCCAACATCATCACGAATGATTAACCGCCAGCGCAAACTGCAATGACAGTCGTCATCAGGCAATGTCCAAACACAATATACAGTATTTTAGTTTGCGTTAATAACCTCGAATTTAAGCTATACACTTTCGGTGGATGCGCGTTGCTTATCCACCCTACAAAATGCGTCTGTCATGCCGTAGGCGTAGGGTGGATAAGTGCAACGCATCCGCCAAAAACGTATCGTATTACGCAGCGGATTTATTTCACGAACCAAACAATCATTTTCGTATCGTTGCAAAAGATTAACGGTAAAAAATAAGTGCCTCCAGGAATAAATGCGCGTCGATAATCAGGCATGATTCTTTGGGGGTCAAAATAGATAATCGTTGTATGTTACATGCATTCGGTTGGAAGGGTAGCGCCAATTAGCGATAGCATAATTATACCTACGGCACTACAATGGATAAGAATAACGGCCCTGTTTTCTTTTCCCAACCGACGGGCTTAATGAATAAAAAAAGCTTTCAAAACTAAAGAAATAGTACCTGCGAGTATCACACCCATCATCCATTTTAATAAAAGCAATTCACGATCAATATGATCAAAACGCTTTTCATGCTCGGCAAGCGCCTCTGCCGCTTTTCTCGCTTTTTCCTCGTCTGCACCCGCTGATAGTAATGCATCATAAATTTCGGAAATTATGATTGTCATAAATATCCCCATTTTGGGCCAACGCGATAATCATTAAAAAGCTCAACTATTATAGGAGAATAATAGCATAAATGTGATGTTTGATTTTTAAAAAAGAGACGCTTGTTTTCAAACTGGTGCCTGGAAATAAAGTTAAAGTCAGTAAGGAGGTAGTAAAACAAAGTAAGAAACAAAGGGGTGTTTGTGGCAACGATAGGTACGATTACGCTATCGTTGACCGTACCTACTGTACTGTATATATGCTGTGTATTTACAATACTTTAAATGCTGGAGTTTTATGCGAATTATGAGCAGCTTTACAGAATTCTGTATCAAAAGTATGAAGTACACTTTTACCACATACACAAAGGTGCATTGCATCCGCAAAATCTGCACCTAATTTATACCACTCAAGAGCGTAACTTACTTCAATAGAATTTTCCATTACAAAGTTTTTGGTCATCAAAGCATTTTCGAAATATTGAGCAATTTCAGTTGTCAATGGCCAACAGAAATGAGCCAGTATCGGCCATTAAAATTGAGCCACTT
>CAYNIU010000253.1:0-2605 GCA_964397365.1 uncultured Methylomarinum sp.
TTTTACTCACATGCCCATTTTACCCGACAACATCGACGTATTATGCGTCGGCCACGCCTGCTATGATCTTATCTTTTCTGTTGACCTGCATCCATCTGCCGATGAAAAAATTTTTGCTCGGGATTGTAATGGTTGTGGTGGAGGCCCTGCCGCCAATGCTGCGGTCGAAGTTTCCCGACTGGGTTTCAAAGCCGCTTTTGCCGGCTATTTAGGCAATGACTTGTACGGCGATTATCACTGGCAGGAATTATTCGATAATCGGGTGAATACCTCTCTAATAATTCGCGGCAACAACCCGACTCCGCTGTCAACAATTCTGGTTAAACCGGATGGAAAAAGAGCGCTAATCAATTACAAAGGTAAAACTAAACCTTTACCGAAAAACGCCATAGATTTCACAAACCTTTCAAGTAAAGCCGTCTTATTCGATGGTCATGAACCGGAACTATCCCCTGCTCTAGCCAAATACTGTCATGAACGAAATATTGCAACAGTATTGGATGCCGGCTCTATACATCAAGGGACTTTGGCGCTAATGGACAAAGTTGATTATCTGGTCTGTTCAGAAAAATTTGCCCTCCAGTTTGCCAATGACCACCATTCCGCCTTATCAAAATTGTCGGAAAAAGCTCCAGCAGTCGTTATCACCCTGGGTGAAAACGGTCTTATCTGGCAATCAGGACAGGACAAAGGCAGTCTCCCTGCATTTCCGATAACAGCGATTGACACCACCGGCGCAGGAGATGCTTTTCATGGCGCATTTACAGCAGCCATTGCCGCCCAAATGAATTGGCAGGACACATTGAATTATGCCAGTGCTGCCGGAGCACTTTGCTGCACCAAAACAGGCGCCCGTCAGGGTCTTGCAACCAAACGGGAACTACAGGCATTTCTGCAACACCATCAGTCCTGATAATTCACAATACCCTTGTCCGCAAAATCAACGAATACTATAATGGCTCGGTTTTGCCAAGCAAGAACAGCATAGTTCGCCAATTTGTAAGCCCATTATCACTAGCACTGCGAGCCACTAAAATTCGTTAAAATGTTCTGCACTTTCATTCTAATTATTCAACATAATGCCCACAAACAAAACATTTAAACCTTGTGATCTGGTTATTTACGGCGGATTAGGTGACTTATCCACACGTAAATTGATTATTTCTTTATATCGTCTCGAAAAAGCGGGTCTACTGGAACCTGATACCCGTATTATCGGCGTTGACCGACATGAAAAAGAAACTTCGGAATTCATTAAAATTGCACGTTCCAGCCTGGAAACATTTTTGCATGACCACATCCATGAAGAAATATGGCAAAGATTTTCTCCCCGCCTGTCATATCTTAAGATTGATCTGACACACATGGAAGAATATAAAAAACTGCACGATGTTATAGATCCTCAATCCAGAGTCCTGGTCAATTACTTTGCAGTTTCACCGTTTTTGTTTAAAAACATTTGTCAGGGTCTTCAGCAGGCTGATGTATTAAATTCAGAATCCCGCATGGTTATGGAAAAACCAATCGGTCATGATCTGAAATCATCCAGAGAAATCAATGATGTCGTTGCCGAGGTGTTCAATGAAGATCAAGTTTTCCGCATTGACCATTATCTAGGCAAGGAAACCGTGCTAAATTTATTGGCGCTGAGGTTTGCCAATTCATTTTTTACCACCAACTGGGATCACAATACTATTGATCATATCCAGATCACCGTTGCTGAAGAGGTCGGTATAGAAGGCCGTTGGGAGTATTTTGATCAAACCGGGCAATTACGTGACATGTTGCAAAACCATTTGCTACAAATTTTGACTTTCGTTGCCATGGAACCTCCTGTCAATCTGGAAGCCCAAAATATTCACCGCGAAAAAATTAAAGTGTTGCAGGCATTGCGCCCGATAACCCAAAATAATGTCGAAGAAACCACCGTTCGCGGACAATATACTAAAGGCTTTCAACAAGCCACACCGGTTCCCGGCTATCTCGAGGAAGAAGACGCCAATCCAGACAGTAAAACGGAAAGTTTTGTCGCCATCAGGGTCGATATAGACAACTGGCGCTGGGCAGGAGTGCCTTTTTATCTACGTACCGGTAAGCGCATGAATTACAAACGCACTGAAATTGTCGTTTACTTTAAACAACTACCACATAACATTTTTCAAGACAGCTTTCGTCAACTCCCCCCCAATAAACTGATTATTCACCTGCAACCAAACGAAGGCGTGGAAATTGAAATGCTTAATAAAGTTCCGGGTATCGACGGGGATATTAAATTGCAAAAAACCAAGCTGGATTTAAGCTTTTCTGAAACATTCAAGAAAAATAAACTGTTCGGCGGTTATGAAAAATTGATTCTGGAAGCCTTGCGCGGAAATCCAACATTATTTCTGAGCCGTGAAGAAATTGAACAAGCCTGGATCTGGGTTGATTCCATACAGAATGCTTGGGCAAAAACCAATGAAGAAATCAAACCTTATCCAGCCGGAACCTGGGGACCGATTGCATCCGACTCTCTCCTGGCCCGCGATGGCCGCTCCTGGGAAGCTTAATCAAAAAATAGGACAACATAATAATGGTTAAACAATTTTTATTTAAAGACCGTAAC
>CAYNIU010000254.1:0-2602 GCA_964397365.1 uncultured Methylomarinum sp.
GCATTACTCATCGTTAAAGGGCTCCAGTGTTTGTTTACCGTTTTTTTCCAATAATATTTGAACTTTCTGTTCGGCATCCTGCAATGCCTTCTGGCAGGTACGGGTTAATTTGATTCCACGTTCGAACGACTTTAATGACTCTTCCAGCGAAATGTCTCCCTGTTCCATCTGTTCAACCAGCTGTTCCAGTTCGGCCATTGAATCTTCAAATAAAGTCGTACTTTTTTTTCTCGGCATATAATTACAAAAGTGATAGTGATACGATGTACCGCCTGCTGGCAAAGGCGAGATGCAGGTAGGTGAAATTAATCGGCTATTATATATGAATTTACCCCAAGTGATTAGGAAGTATGAGTAACGAATATAACGCGGCAGCGATTGAAGTATTAAGCGGATTGGATCCAGTGCGAAAAAGACCCGGTATGTATACCGATACTACCCGCCCCAATCATCTGGTTCAGGAGGTTGTTGATAACAGCGTTGATGAGGCATTGGCCGGTCATGCCGACAGTATTGAGGTGATTTTATACAAAGACGGTTCTGTAGAGGTTAAGGACAACGGCCGGGGTATGCCGGCGGATATCCATCCTGAGCAAGGTATTCCTGGTGTAGAAGTGATCCTGACACAATTGCATGCCGGTGGTAAATTTTCCAATAAAAATTATCAGTTTTCCGGTGGTTTGCACGGGGTCGGTGTGTCTGTTGTCAATGCTTTATCGCAGCGATTGGAGATTGAAGTTAAACGCGGTGGCTGTGTTTACCACATGAGTTTTGCCCATGGTGATAAAACGACTGATTTACAAGAGATTGGCAGCGTAGGTAAGGCCAATACCGGTACCACCATCCGTTTTTGGCCGGATAGCAAATATTTTGATTCTAACAAGATTTCTATCATCAAACTTAAGCATGTACTGAGAGCAAAAGCGGTATTGTGCCCGGGACTGAAGATTTCCTTACAGTCTGAGTTCAGCGATGAACAATGGAACTGGTGTTATGAAAAAGGCTTGCAGGAATACTTGCTGGATCGGGTTGGGGATGTGGAATTTTACCCCGAACAAGCTTTTATGGCTGAATTATCATCAAGCAATGAAGCCGTGGAATGGGGTATTGTCTGGAGCTGTGAAAGTTTACCGGAAACAATTGCCGAGAGTTATGTCAACCTGGTGCCGACAGCGCAAGGGGGCACCCATGTCAATGGTTTGCGGGCTGGTTTGACCGAAGCAATACGTGAATTCTGTGATTTTAGAAACCTGTTGCCAAGGGGCGTGAAAATTGCCCCTGAAGATGTCTGGGAACAGTGCCATTTTGTATTGTCTGTAAAACTGGAAGATCCGCAGTTTTCCGGGCAAACCAAAGAACGCCTCAGCTCCAGAGAGTGCGTGACCTTTGTTTCCGGTGTTGCCAAAGACAGTTTTAGTTTATGGCTGAATCAGCATCCCCATGACGGTGAAAAAATTGCCGAGATTATTCTCGCCAGCGCTCAGAAACGGCTCAAATCCAGTAAAAAAATTGTCAGAAAGAAAATTACGGCAGGTCCGGCTTTGCCGGGAAAGCTGGCAGATTGTTCGGCGCTGGATATTTCCCGTACTGAATTATTTCTGGTAGAAGGTGATTCGGCTGGCGGCTCGGCCAAACAGGCGCGGGACCGGGAATTTCAGGCCATCATGCCGTTACGAGGCAAAATTCTTAACACCTGGGAAGTAGATTCGGCTCAGGTCATGGGATCACAGGAGGTGCATGACATTGCTGTCGCTCTGGGCATTGAGCCTGATTCCAATAATCTTGATCATTTACGTTACGGCAAAATCTGTATTCTGGCCGATGCCGACTCTGACGGTAATCATATTGCGACCTTGATTTGTGCTTTATTTTTTAAACATTTTGAAGCCCTGACCAGAGCAGGGCATGTGTTTGTCGCCATGCCTCCACTATATCGCATTGATGTCGGTAAAAAAGTGTTTTATGCTCTGGATGAGGCTGAGAGGCAGGGCGTGTTGGCCAGAATTGAAGCGGAAAAATTGAAAGGTAAAATCAATGTTCAGCGTTTTAAAGGATTAGGTGAAATGAATCCGGCACAATTACGGGAAACCACCATGAACCCCGATACCCGCAGACTGGTTCAGCTGACAGTTGAAGAAAATGATGATACCAATGAAAAAATGGATCTTTTGTTAGCAAAAAAACGGGCGCAGGATCGTAAAAGCTGGCTGGAAGCTAAAGGTAATCTAGCTGAAGTATAAAGGCAAAATACTATGATAATTACGCTGTCTCCCTCAAAAGGTCAGGATTTTATTGACCCCCCTTTGATTAAAAAACACAGTCAACCTCAGAATCTTAAAGATTCTGAAATGTTGATTAAAGCATTGCAAAAAATGACAGTACCGTCTTTAAAAACGTTGATGGGGGTCAGTGATAATATTGCCGAATTGAATGTTGAGCGCTATCAAAAATTTACTACCCCGTTTACCGCTGACAATGCCAAACAGGCCATTTTTGCTTTTAAGGGCGATGTCTATAGCGGCCTGGATTTAACGCAGTTTACAGAAGATGATTTTGATTACGCACAGGATCATTTGCGGATTTTATCCGGTTTATACGGTTG
>CAYNIU010000255.1:0-2595 GCA_964397365.1 uncultured Methylomarinum sp.
CGTAGTGAGGAACGAACGCAGCTTTATTTTGTCCGCGTGTAGCGCCTTGTTATGCCTATGTGACTTATAGTCCGTGGCATTATAGTCCACATACCCCCATTATATACCCGTCTTCTAATTGTAAGATAAATACATGGCTAAAGAACTCATTCACGGTGTAGCGACCACTATCAAGTTATTGCGAGTAGCAAAACAGCTAAGCCAAGAAGAATTAGCTGATAAAGCTGCCTTAGATAGAACATACATTTCTGGCGTCGAGAGAGGAGTCCGAAATATCACTCTCGATTCTCTTGAATCAATTGTAAATGCATTAGATGTCGATTTGTCGACCTTCCTTGCCACATTAGATGAAAATATAAAAAACAATTAACTACATTAGCCATGAGAAAAAAGCGCATGCGCCCGCCGAAGCTACCACAACTTTTAGATAGAAAAATATACAAAACCGGCCAAACGAGAGGAGCAGATGATGATGTCATATATCAAAATCGTGTTTCCAGATCTAGCACCGTGTTAATTCCATACCATTTGTGGAATGAGGTTAGCGCGCCACCGGAAGGCGAAAGCCAATTCTTGAATGGTTTTATATGTCTAATTAAACCATCCGATTATTTTGGTACACCAACTATTGAGAATGACTTATCCGATAAGAACCTAATTCTAGGAGAAAATGCTCTTGTTTTCTACCAGACTCGTTCAGATTGGGACGAAAACAACCCCGAAGATTTAGGTTGGCAACCAGCAAACAAGAGAACGAATCCATTATACGGTGAATATGTTGCGCGGATTGCTGCCACAACAGCAATAAACAACAGTGAAAAAATATCTCGTGGTTATAACACAACGGGCATGAAGGGTGCTGGGATTCGTTTATTCGAATATGCATCAAAAGACGCAATTGACAAATGCAGGAGACAACTAGAGGCCGTATTCTGGCTTTGTCATGACTCAATTGAGGCGGTGTCAGATTTTGGAATGAGTCTCGAAGACGCAACCATAAGAAAAAATTACTGTTTAAAACTTGCACAAGATGAAGGGCTTCTAAATTACGATGAACTTCTTGCAGCAAGATTGACGAATGTGAATCGGGTAACAGTTTGTCCTCTTTGTCTCGAACCTCTTTCTGGATTCGGTTTCTTTAGTCGCTTAGCCCAGGCGCTTGGTAGAGAGGTTCACGATTTAACAGTCACTGAAATCAATTTATTTCACATTAAAGAGCTCCGATATGGTCAGTACAATCATCGTCCTTACAATCTCGGCTGGGGGCATCATCACTGCAATGTAGTTGTTAAAGACTCTGGTATTGATGAAACATTAATTTGGATGAGTTCAGTATTAACAAAAAATAGGATTGCGGGCTATTACGAACCTCAAAATAATGACGCTTGAGGAATAGGCTCAGGCATTCTTACTGTTTTGATTTGCTGCGATTTATTGGCATTGCCTACTAGAAGCTTCAAACGAGTAGAGATTGCTTCTATCCATTTCTTTTCAATTTCAATAGAAATGCTCTTTCTGCCAAGCGAAGCTGCTGCCATTGATGTGCTTCCCGAGCCGGCAAAGCAATCCAGAACAATATCGTCAGGATAGGATGTCGCTTCAATCGCATGCTGTAACATATTTAAGGGTTTTTCTGCCGGATGTTTCCCTTTGTAGGGGCGAACAGATGGAAAAGTCCAAATATCTGTAAATTCTTTTGAACCATCCATAATGAATGGTCTAATTACATCTTCATAGGGAGGCATAAAATCTATTTTTCCTGTATTTAAGAACGCTTCGCAGATTTTTTCATACTGTTCTCTGCTTGGCGTATTGCGACCTGCCTCCCAATTAGATACTGCGCCACCATGGTTTACCTTTCCATATGCGCCAATCAGTTCGGTTAGTTGATGTCCTGATAGCCCACATTTCAGTCTATTCTCGCGTAAGAACTCCCCAAAAGGAGAACGATGTAGATTTCCGTCCATAGCTGGTTCAGCAAAAATTATTCTTTCAGAATGTGGGTACCATTGCCTAAGTGACTCTTTTTTCATTTTTCCTTTCCAACCATCAAATCCAGGTTCATTTGGTTTTGTCCACACAATGTGTGAAAGGATGTTGAAATCTTCTGAAAATAAAACTTCTAAACGAGCAGACATAGAACTATCGCAGTAACAAAAAAGAGAGCCGTTTGGCTTCAAAATTCGTCGCCACTCTTTTGAGTATTCTTTCATCCATTCCAGATAATGTTGATCTTCCTCGAAATGCGTATCACCGTATATATTTTTTTTCTTTGTCGCATGATATGGGGGATCGGTAAGGATTAGTGAAATAGATTTGTCAGGTATAAGGCGCATTAACTCCAGTGAGTCACCTGCCACGAGCATGGCATTATCCACTTTAGTGTGGATATATTTCTTCAATGCTTTCTGGATGTCTTTGTAATCTAAATCTCTTGATTTCATGCTGTTTCGCTAATTGTTGTTACAACCCCGCTAGGTGACTTATAGTCTACTTGATATTGGTGGGCTGTCAAGCGAATTCTTGGTTTGATTGAAGGCATAACGCCAAAATAACGGGCCACAAATGATAATAAGAAGAATTATCCAAGTGGCA
>CAYNIU010000256.1:0-2593 GCA_964397365.1 uncultured Methylomarinum sp.
GCATATTTTAATCTCAGAATGATTATTTAGAATAAAGCTCTACAACTAACTGCTCATTTATATCAGAACCCAAATCAGCCCGATCCGGTAATGATTTGAATGTTCCTGTCATTTCTTTGGTATTAACATCAACCCAGACAGGAAAACCGTATTGCTCGGTAACTGACAGAGCATCAATTACCCGCTGCTGTTTTTTCGCTTTTTCCCTGATTGAAACAACATCACCAGCCTTCACTTGATACGAAGGAATATTTGTCAACTGATCATTGACCAAAATTGCTTTGTGGGAAACCAACTGTCGAGCTTCAGCCCTGGTGCTAGCATACCCCATGCGATAAACGACATTATCCAAACGACTTTCAAGCAAATCCAAGAGATTTTGACCCGTAGCGCCTTTTTTCAAATCCGCTGCTTTATAGTAATTTCTAAACTGCTTTTCCAATACACCATAAATACGACGTATTCTCTGCTTTGCCCGCAACTGGAGCGCATAATCAGAATTCCGCGTACGCTTGGTACCATGTTGACCAGGACGCTGCTCCAATTTACACTTACCTTCTAACGACTTACCTCTGCCTTTCAGAAATAAATCCGTTCCCTCTCTTCGACTTAACTTACAAGTTGGACCAAGATATCTTGCCATTATTACTACTCCAAAGTCTTAAACGCGACGTTTTTTGGGTGGACGACATCCGTTATGCGGTATCGGAGTTACGTCAACGATATTTGAAATTTTAAAGCCAAGGTTATTTAAGGCTCTTACCGCAGATTCACGACCTGGACCTGGCCCTTTAATCATTACATCAAGGTTTTTCATACCATATTCACGAGCTACCGAACCAGCCTTTTCCGCAGCAACTTGTGCCGCAAATGGTGTACTTTTTCGGGATCCTCGAAACCCTGACCCACCAGATGTCGCCCAGGAAAGAGCATTACCCTTTCTGTCTGTTATGGTAATAATTGTATTATTAAAAGAAGCATGAACATGCGCGACCCCATCCGCCACTTCTTTTTTTATGCGTTTTTTTGATCGATTTTGAGTTGCCATTATTTAGTATATCCAGAATATCTTATTTTCTTATTGGTTTACGCGGACCTTTTCGGGTTCGGGCATTTGTTCGTGTTCTTTGCCCTCTTAACGGCAATCCTCTACGATGCCGGATTCCTCGATAGCAACCAAGATCCATCAGACGCTTGATGTTCATTGAAACCTCTCTGCGAAGATCGCCTTCCACAGTCATACCGGAAATAATCTTACGAATTGATTCCAATTGTTCGTCAGCCAAATCTCTGATTTTAACAGAAGGCTCAACCCCTACTTCTTTACATATTTTTTGCGCAGTTTGTCGACCAACACCATAAATTGCAGTTAAAGCCACATCTGCATGTTTATGATCTGCTATGTTTATTCCGGCAATACGTGCCATCTAGATACTCCTACAACAGTACTCTAAAGTTAAGCGCGAAATTATAGCATCCCACTAAATCAAGCGCAACAAAAATTAACCCTGACGTTGTTTATGTCTTCCATCTTTACAGATGATTCGAACAACGCCATTTCTTCTAATAACTTTACAATTTCTACAAATTTTCTTAACAGATGCGCGAACTTTCACTGCAATCCCCTTAACCAATAAATATTACTTTTTAAGATTAGCCTTTTTCATCAGTCCCTCATATTGCTGTGACATTAAATGTGTCTGCATCTGGGAAATAAAATCCATTACAACAACAACAATAATTAACAACGAGGTACCTCCGAAATAAAATGGCACATTCCAATATACAATCAAGAATTCCGGTAACAAACAAACCAAGGTAATGTAAAACGCTCCAATCAATGTAAGCCGAGTCATTACCTTATCTATATACGCTGTAGTTTGTATTCCTGGTCTGATTCCAGGCAAAAAAGCACCTGATTTTTTTAAATTATCCGCAGTTTCCTTGGAATTAAACACCAAGGCGGTATAAAAAAAACAAAAGAAGATAATAGCCGTTGCATAAAACATGACATAAACCGGCTGTCCTGGAGACAATACTGTAGACACATCCTGCAACCAGGTAAATCCTTCGGCATTACCAAACCAACCGGCTATGGTAGCAGGAAAAAGGATGATACTTGATGCAAAAATCGGAGGTATCACACCGGCCATATTGAGTTTCAGAGGTAGGAAACTGCTCTGTCCGGCATACATCCTGCGACCTTGCTGACGTTTTGGATAATTAATAATTATCCGTCTTTGTCCCCGCTCTACAAAAACAACCAATGCGGTTACCGCAATCGCAATCAAAAATAACAATACGATAAAGGCGCCATTCATTTCACCGGTACTGGCCAATTCCAATGTACCACCAATAGCAGATGGCAAGCCGGAAACAATACCGGCAAAAATAATCAGTGAAATACCGTTACCAATACCTCTTTCAGTCACCTGCTCACCAAGCCACATCAGAAATATGGTTCCTGTCACCAAAGTTATCGTCGTAATAACTATAAAACTAACGCCTGGATTAATAACTACAGCCAACCCGCCGGCCGTTTGATTTTGTAGCGCCATTGATATCCCAATCGCCTGAAATGTTGCCAGCACAA
>CAYNIU010000257.1:0-2588 GCA_964397365.1 uncultured Methylomarinum sp.
GGCTGTATTTATACAGCCATTTTTTTGTCTTTAACAAAGACAAATACAACTCTCATCTCTAAAATAAGCACTTGGTTTTTCTGTATAACAAAATAACGTGCTAAATTTAATCTGGTTTTTTCTCTTTCTCACTGCTTTTTTCACCGCGTCATTCAATCTTTTTGTTTTACATGATCAGGATATTTTTACCCAAATTATGTCGGCCATGTTTTCGATGTCGAAAACAGCATTTGAAATTTCTCTGGGGTTAACCGGAATACTGGCTTTTTGGCTGGGTGTCATGAAAATAGGCGAACGTAGCGGCTTTATTCAATTACTGACACAGGCGCTCAGCCCACTTTTCACGCGCTTGATGCCGGAAATTCCGGCAAACCACCCTGCCCTGGGCGCTATCGTCATGAATATTTCCGCTAACGCCTTAGGTCTGGATAATGCCGCAACCCCATTAGGTATCAAGGCCATGAAAGAGATGCAGTCTTTAAACCCGACACCCGACACCGCCAGTAATGCGCAAATTTTATTTTTGGTCATCAATACCTCGGCAGTCACTCTGTTTCCGGTCACTATTTTCACCTATCGGGCCGAGTTAGGCGCAGTTAATCCGACTGATGTCTTTATTCCCATTTTAATTGCCACCTATATGTCAACGATGATTGGTCTGTTGACAGTGGCAGCAGTCCAAAAAATCAATTTGTTCGACAAAGTCATTTTCGCTTATTTAGGAGGCTTTACTTTATTGATAACAGCAATTCTGTTTTATTTTTCGCAACTCGACCAGGCTGAAATGTTGCAGCAATCGGCCACCATCAGTAATTTTATTCTTTTTTCCTTAATTATTGTTTTTATCTGTGCTGCAGCTTATCAGCGTATCAATGCTTATGAGGCCTTTATTGACGGTGCTAAAGAAGGCTTTCAGACCGCTGTAACCATAATCCCTTATCTAGTTGCCATGTTGGTAGCTATTGGTGTTTTTAGGGCCAGCGGCGCTCTGGATTTAATAGCCCAATTGATCCGCTCTATCGTGCATTATTTCAACATGGATGATCGCTTTATCGACGCCCTGCCCACTGCCCTGATGAAACCCTTTAGCGGTAGCGGCGCCCGGGCTATGATGGTGGATACCATGCAAACGCATGGCGCTGATTCTTTTGCCGGCAGACTGGCCTCTGTTGTTCAGGGCAGTACCGAAACCACATTTTATGTACTGGCAGTCTATTTTGGTTCAGTAGGTATCAAAAACATCCGTCATGCCGCCAGTTGTGGGATAATTGCTGATTTTGCCGGTATTATCACGGCGATTATTGTCAGCTATTGGTTTTTTGGATAAGTGCATGTTGATTCATCTTAAAACGCTGGGATGCCGCCTGAATGAGGCAGAACTGGAAACCTGGGCGCAGGCTTTTCAAAAAGCCGGCCACCGGATTACTCGCGAACCCAGTCAAGCCAATCTGATTATTATAAATTCCTGTGCAGTCACTCAGGACGCTGCGCGAAAATCTAGACAATTAATCCGTCGTATTCATCGCGAAAACCCTAGTGCAAAACTGGTAGTCAGCGGTTGTTATGCCACCTTGAATGCCGATGAGGCCGCTCAGTTAATGGGAGTGGATTTGATTGTCAGCAATAAAGATAAAAACCAACTGGTCGAAAAAACTCTGGCTGAACTGGATATGGACTCTATGCCGGCAATATCAACTGAACCGGGTGAAATTTCCCTGTTTAGCCGAGGCAGGCAACGTGCTTTCGTCAAAGTGCAGGACGGTTGTCGTTATCGATGCACATTCTGCATTGTCACCGTTGCCCGCGGAGAAGAAAGCAGCCGCAAGCTACAAACTATAATTAACGAAATTAATACCTTATATCAACAAGGTATTAATGAAGTTATTTTAACCGGAGTCCACCTGGGCGGTTATGGCAGCGATATTAACAGTAATCTTGGCGAATTGATTGCAACCATTCTGAATAATACCGATATTCCCCGATTGCGATTAGGCTCATTGGAGCCTTGGGAATTACCGGAACAATTCTTTGAGTTATTCAACAATCCGCGGCTGATGCCGCATCTGCACCTGCCTTTACAAAGCGGCGCCGACAGTGTGTTAAAACGCATGGCCAGACGTTGCAAAACATCTGAATTCAGTAACATGATCAAGCAGGCCAGAGAACGGATACCGCATTTTAATATCACCACTGATATTATTGTCGGCTTTCCCGGCGAATCCGAACAGGAATGGCAGGAGTGTTTTGACTATATCAACCAAACCGGCTTTGGTCATATTCATATCTTCAGCTATTCAAGACGGGAAGGTACAAAAGCGGCGATGTTACCGGATCAGGTGACGAATGAGATAAAAAAACAGCGTAGCCAACAACTCCACAAAAGTGCTGAACAAATGAAGCAGCAATTCATGAACGAAAATATAGGTCAGGAATATCCCGTTTTATGGGAAGGCCAGACTGAACTATTGGAAAACGGAAAGATGCGAGTGTATGGCTATACGCCCAATTATCTACGAGTAGCCTGTGAAATCGGCAGTCATGAATCCATAGAAAACAGGATCATTTCATGTCGGCTGGTTTCGACACAA
>CAYNIU010000258.1:0-2570 GCA_964397365.1 uncultured Methylomarinum sp.
GAGGTAGGCTTTGATTTTAGAATAGCCATTCTTTTCTACCGTTCCTGTTGATCTTCTAAACTAAACAATATTTATGCTGTTGCAAAATCGATATCATGACCGGACTTAAGCTTGACATATGCTTTTTTCCAATCAGAGCGCTTGCCTAAAGTGCGGCCAAAACGCTTTACCTTCCCCTTTACATTCAGAGTCTGTACGGAATCAACTTCAACATTAAACATCAACTCAACAGCATTTTTAACCTGTAATTTTGTTGCTGATTTTTGTACCTGAAATACAAAACGTTTATTTTTTTCGGCTGCAATTGAACTTTTTTCAGAAACAATTGGCGCTAACAATACATTAGCCAGCTTGCTTTCTTGAATACTCACGACAAACGCTCCTCAACTTGTTTCAATGCGGCTGTTGTCACTAGAACCTTATCTGCAGATACCAACATCACAGGGTCAACAGACTGTGGCGTCGCAACATTGACATAGGGTATATTTCTTGTTGCCAGAACCAGGTTTTCAGTCAATTCTGGCGTTACAATCAGTATGCGTTTACCATCAATTCCTTTTAATTTGGCAGCCATTGCTTTAGTCTTTACAGAATCCGGCAATACATCATCGCTTACAGCCAGCCTGTTTTGCCGCAACAACTCAGAAAATATAGAACGAACACCCGCTTTATACATTTTCTTATTCAACTTCTGCTGATAGCTTCTTGGCTGCGCAGCGAATGTAACACCACCTGTACGCCAAATAGGACTGCGGATTGTACCAGATCTGGCTCGCCCTGTCCCTTTTTGTCGCCAAGGCTTAATACCACCACCACTAACAGCGGATCGGTTTTTTTGCGCCTTGGTTCCGGAACGTGCGCCTGCCAAGAACCTTACAACCAATTGATGTACTAATGTTTCATTAAATTCCTGACCGAAAACACTTTCAGACACGTCAACCGCAACTGCTGAATCCTGGTCATTGATTGCTGTTACTTGCAAAGCCATAACTTAACCCTTATTTTGCTTTTTTACTGCAGGACTGATCACAACATCCCCACCTTTAGCACCAGGCACCGCACCTTTTACTAAAATCAGATTTCTTTCGGCATCTACAGCGTGAATAGTTAAATTCTGAACTGTAGTTTTTACCGCACCCATGTGCCCAGCCATTTTTTTGCCTTTGAAAACGCGTCCAGGCGTTTGACACATACCAATAGAACCGGGCGCCCTATGTGAAATGGAGTTACCGTGCGTCGCATCCTGCATTTTAAAATTATGGCGTTTCACTCCACCAGCATAGCCTTTACCAATACTGGTGCCTCTAACATCTACAACTTGCCCTGCCTCAAAAATATCCAGACTCAATTCAGAACCGGCAGATAACTCTTCGCCTTCACCGTCGCTCAGTCTGAATTCCCATAAACCACGACCAGCCGTCACATTTGCCGCTGCATAATGCCCTGCCATCGCTTTATTTACCCTAGATGATTTTTTATCGCCCACAGCAACCTGTACAGCACGGTAACCATCTTTTTCCAAACTCTTGACCTGAATAATTCTATTTGAGTCAATCTGAAGAACTGTTACCGGCACAGAAGTACCATCTTCACAAAAAACACGGGTCATACCTCTTTTACGACCAATAAGACCTATTGACATCTGCCAATTCCTCTATTTATTTACAGCTGTTATTTCAGCTTAATTTGAACATCCACCCCAGCCGCAAGATCAAGTTTCATCAATGCGTCAACGGTTTTATCTGTTGGCTCAACTATATCAAGCAATCTTTTATAAGTTCTTAACTCATATTGATCGCGTGCATCTTTATTAACGTGCGGTGAAATTAATACAGTAAAGCGCTCTTTTTTAGTAGGCAACGGAATGGGTCCCATAACCTGGGCGCCCGTTCTTTTTGCTGTTTCTACTATCTCACCTGCAGATTGATCAATTAATTTATGATCAAATGCTTTTAAGCGGATTCTGATAGTTTGATTAGACATTTCTCAATCACTCAATAATTGAAGCAACAACACCCGCACCGACTGTACGACCACCCTCACGCACCGCAAAGCGCAAACCTTCTTCCATCGCGATTGGCGCTATCAATTTCACTTCTACTGTGACGTTATCACCCGGCATGACCATTTCTACGCCTTCCGGCAATTCTACTGCACCTGTTATGTCGGTTGTTCTGAAGTAAAACTGTGGACGATAACCGTTAAAGAAAGGAGTGTGACGCCCCCCTTCATCTTTCGACAAAACGTAAATTTCCGCTTTAAAGTGGGTGTGCGGCGTTATCGTTCCTACGTGAGCCAATACCTGACCACGTTCTACTTCTTCTCGTTTTGTGCCTCTCAGCAACACACCTACATTGTCTCCGGCTTCACCTTGATCCAATAATTTACGGAACATTTCCACACCAGTACAGGTGGTTTTGACGGTGTCTTTGATGCCAACAATTTCAATCTCTTCGCCAACTTTGATAATGCCTCTTTCTACTCGACCGGTCACTACGGTACCACGACCGGAGATGGAAAAAACGTCTTCAATCGGCATCAGAAAGGCTCCATCCACAGCTCGTTCCGGC
>CAYNIU010000259.1:0-2568 GCA_964397365.1 uncultured Methylomarinum sp.
CCGGTATTGATGATCTTGAATCAGGACAATTTGGCGTTGCCAATTTTTTCTTTCCAGAAGATCACAGTCACTACGACTCCGATGCCAAAAATCTGGTAGACCGCCATTTACAAGAATTTGACCTGCCGGTTATTCAATGGCGTGATGTACCGGTTAATGACAGCATCCTCAATGCCGCTGCAATCAAAGCCCAGTTACCGATCAAACAGGTTATTTTCGGTCGTCCGTCAACATTAAAAGATGCTTCTCATCAGGATTTCGAGAAACATATTCAAAATACTCTCCTGGCCATTGAAGCCGATGGTTTCAGTCGCGATGAACTGCAAGGCTTTTATCCTTTATCCATGAGTTCACGCACCCAGGTTTATAAAGGCCGTCTGAACTCATTTGAGGTCATTCCATATT
Source organism: uncultured Methylomarinum sp. (assembly GCA_964397365.1). GTDB lineage: Bacteria > Pseudomonadota > Gammaproteobacteria > Methylococcales > Methylomonadaceae > Methylomarinum. The sequence continues at coordinate 406 of CAYNIU010000259.1, forward strand.
TCATGGATCTATATGATAAAGATCACGAAATTCATACCTTGTTTTTTCATACCCGTTTCTCTACCAATACCGCACCGGCAACCATGATGGCACAGCCATTTCGTTATATAGCGCATAATGGTGAGTTGAATACTGACAAGAAAAACCGCCTAAGCGAAAATGCCATTGCCCGTCAGAACAATAAACACATTGTCTTTCCTTGTGGACAATCTGATTCAGGCCGACTGGATCAAACCCTGACTCGCCGCATCAATGAAGATGAACTGGATATTGTTACCGCCATTCTGGCCATGATGCCCCCTGCCTGGGAAAATGATCCGACTTTGTCGGACGATGTTCGCGCCATGCTGGAATATTTCAGCTTGTATGAAGAAAAAAATGACGGCCCGGCCGCATTAATTTTCAATGACGGTATCTGTGTGGGCGCCCGTCTGGATCGACTGGGTTTGCGTCCACTGCGTTCGGTCGAAACTGAAGAATATCTGGCGGTTATGTCAGAAGCCGGACAAATTGATTTTCCCCCCGAGCAAGTATTGAAACGCGGTCGCATAGAGGCTGGGGGCATGCTGTATTTTGATCACAGTACTGGACAATCCTATGACAGCCATCAGGTTATGGAACGCCTGGCCAAAGAAAAAGATTACCCGGCTTTGCTGGCGAAAAGTTGTCTTCATATTACCGATTTACCTGAAGTTTCTTTATCAGAAATCCGTAATGAACATGAATTTAATATTGATCAGCGTCATACCGCCTATTCCTTAAATCAGGAAAGCTTTAAATTTCTGCTTGACCCTATGCTAACAGCCGGCATGGAAAAGGTATCGGCAATGGGTTATGGCATTACCCCCAATGCTTTAAGCGCTGCCGAAGGGGGCATGTCACGCTATTTCAGTCAGCGTTTCGCCCAGGTCACCAATCCGCCGTTGGACTCATTGCGTGAAAGCGACGGCATGACCCTGCGAGTAGCTTTAGGTGCAAAACCTACATTTGCTGAAGGTAACAGCAAACAGTTGATGATCGAATCGCCAGTCCTGCAACGCACTCAACTGGAACAGATCCGCCGTCAATCTGAAGTCAAAGTCAGCACACTGGATATGCTGTATACGCCCGACTTTGACAACGCCGAAAACAATGCTGAAGCTTTAGAGCGAGCATTTCTCGATGTCTGCCTGCAAATTGAAAAAGCCGCCAAAGATAATGTCGGTATCATTATTTTAACCGACATCAATATCAGTAAAGACAAAGCGGCGATTCCAGCCTTACTGATGGTGGCGGCGGCCAACCAGCATATGGTCAAACAAGGCATCCGCTTTAACTCTTCACTGATTCTGGAAACCGGACAGGCAGCCAGCCCCCATGATGTGGCGACTATTTTGGGTTTTGGCGCCTCGGCCATCTGTCCACTTAGCGTACACAACCGAGTAATAACACATTACAACGCTGATGAGCAACAGAAAATACTGGATAACTTCCAAAAAGCTGTAGCCAAATCATTGATGAAAACCATGGGTAAATTTGGTCTGTGCACTGCTGAAAGCTATATCGGTGGTGAATTCTTTGAATCTAATTACTTGGATACCAACGAACCCAGGCTGGCGCCATATTTCCCCAATATCCACGCCCCAGTTGGTGGCGTTCGCTATACCGATATTGCCGCCAGCGCCACTGAATGGCATCAAAAAGCGCTGACCGTTAAAGAAGAAAACGATATTCCTTTTCTGGGGCTGTTCAAAGAACGTCAAGAGGGTGCCGGCCATACATTTGGCAATACCGCAGTCAGAGAATATATCAATATGACCGATGAGGATATTTTCTATATCCCGCAACAAAAAGCCTCTGTAGCCAGTGATACGGCTTATACTGATTTTGGTTTTAAAAAATGCACCCCTGAGCAAATTGACTCATTTGGCATTACCCCCGCCTACCGCAGTTTTACCAGAAACCTGTATCTGGAACGCCAAAACCGGCCAGCGGCTTTACGTGATATTATGGATTTCCCTGTTGATGTCTCATCAGCAGAAAACAAAGCCGATTTTGACCGTATACTGTGCAGCCAGAATTTATGCGGCAACAACAATTATCAGATACGCGGCCTACAGATCACCACGACTAACGGTGTCGCTTTCGACATTTGCTTTACTGCCAACAACAGCGAAACTCGTC
>CAYNIU010000260.1:0-2514 GCA_964397365.1 uncultured Methylomarinum sp.
TAATGCCGAAATCTTCCGTCGGACCGCCGGGATTATGGCTGGCGGATAAAACGATACCTCCAAAGGCTTGATATTTACGAATAATATTGGAGGCGGCTGGGGTTGATAATAATCCGCCTTGGCCGATAATCAGTTCGCCAAAACTGTTGGCTGCGGCTATTTTTATAATAATCTGGATGGCCTGACGATTAAAGTAGCGGCCATCTCCACCCAAAACCAGAGATTTCCCCTGAAAATCGTTGAGGGAGTTGAAAATAGATTGAACAAAATTTGCCAGATAATGAGGTTGTTGAAAGACAGTGACTTTTTTTCGCAGGCCGGATGTACCGGGTTTTTGATCGTTATAAGCGGTAGTATTGACGGTTTCTATTTGCATCTTCAATCCTAAGTGCGACAATTTATATTTACAGTACAGTTAAGGTACACCAAAAATTTAATTCGTTGTATATTTTTATGATAAAAATAAGGTTATTGCTTGTTTTTGTGTTAAGCCTTGTGATCGGGGAGGGTGAAGCGGAAGATATTTGGCTGTTAGTGGATACCCGGAAAATGCAACTTGAAGTCAGGCAGGGCGACACTGTCATCATGGTGTTTTCCGATATTTCCATTGGACGTAACGGCGCCGGCTTTAAATCACATACAGGCGACGATATTACACCGCTTGGAAAATACCGAATAGGATGGATTAACAATAAAAGTGCCTATTATCGTTTTTTTGGCTTTACTTATCCTTCTGTTGACAATGCCGCTATGGCGCTGAAAAAGGGACTGATTGACAGAAAAATCTATAACAGTATAGTGAATAAACATCTGGCAAATAAAGTGCCGCCACAAAATACCGCATTAGGCGGACAAATAGGCATTCATGGATTGGGTAAAGCTGATAAGCGGATTCATTCATTGCTGAATTGGACTCATGGATGTATTGCTTTGACCAACGAACAAATTGACCGCTTAACTCCCTGGGTGCATAAAGGAACTCGGGTTAATGTGAAATAATACTGGAAAGTATTGGAAAAACAAGGCAGAATTAAACTGATGTTAAACGTTATCAACTCCATTTGATTATTTTAGAAGGAAGAATATGATGAAAGCGATAAAATTAGCAGCGGTTTTCGCTGTAGCGGGTTTTATGACAGGTTGTGCCAGCACCTCAGATATTGAAAATTTGCAGACGCAGATTGATACACTGAAAACCCAAATTTCTTCGGCATCTTCAGATGCATCAAGCGCTCAGGCCTCTGCTGCAGAAGCGGCGGCAAAAGCGGCGGCGGCAGAAGCGGCGGCAAATCGTGCGGCACAATATGCCCAAGATACCAACAGCAAACTTGATCGTATGTTCAAAAAATCAATGATGAAATAAAATTATTCAGGTGATTATTGGCTGATAATCGCTTTGTATGTCATGAATAAGCCCGTCGATTTTTAATGAGCGGGCTTTTTTAAGGGAGGTTGTTCAGTGTCTCAAAGTCAGCAGGACGTTCAAAAATGGCGACCGGAATACCATTGCTTTGCTGGAGGGCCGATTTTAATGCCGCTCCTTTAATGACCGGTATCTTGCCATTATTCGCCCGTTCGATCAGATCCAAAGCTAAGTCCAGTCTTTTCCGGTAATTCTGTTGCGAAGCATCCAAATCGGGGTATACCTCAATATAAAGTGTATCGTGGAACCAGCCGACCTTAATAGGCTGGTCGACAATATAGACCGGCGTACCGATTTTAACGTCAGGAAACAGTTTTTCTATATCTTCAGGATACATACGGATACAGCCGTGACTGACTCGCATACCTACGCCGTATGGTTTGTTAGTGCTGTGAATCAGGTAGCCCGGAATACCCAGACGTAAAGCAAACAACCCCAAAGGGTTATCTGGGCCGGCCGGATAGACATCGGGCAGTATTTCACCTTCCGCGGCATGTTCGGCTTTTATGGATTGCGGGGGAATCCACACCGGATTTTCGGTTTTGGCAATGATGCGAGTTTTCCCCAGCGGCGTTTCCCAGTCAATCCGGCCGATACTGATGGGATGGGTTATGACTGTTTGTGCTTCAGGATAATAGAATAACCGGTATTCCGGTAGATTCAGCACCAGTCCTTGGTGTGGGGTATCAGGCAGCAGACGGCTGTTTGGAATCTTGACCCGTGTACCGGCGCCAGGCAGCCAGCGATCAACTTTGGGATTGAGCAAAATAATTTCATTTTGTCCGACATCATAGTCTCTGGCAATATCCAGCAAGGTATCTTCTTGTCTGGCTGTTGCATAGATGATTTTATAAGGAGGGTCGCCGATTAGCGTATCACCAGGATGTTCGGGCATAGGGTAGCTGGTGGCCAGTATGGAAGTACTGGCCGACAACAGCAGATTACATATTAACAGCTTGAGCATCAGAGTTTATTTTCGCCACCAAATATTTCCAATAGACGCGGTAAAAAGTTAGCCAGTTCCATTGACATAATGGAAAAATCCGCATCAAAGCGTTCAATTTCCGTATCGGTATCAATATCGGCCACCT
>CAYNIU010000261.1:0-2505 GCA_964397365.1 uncultured Methylomarinum sp.
GAGCGAACGATGGCGAAGTCCTGCCGGTTAATGGCGTCAATGGTATAACTGCCCAGGCCCGGAATACTGAAAAATGATTCCATTATCAAGCTGCCCATGAACAACAGCGGCAATATGACCACTACGCCGGTTAATATCGGAATCATGGTATTGATCAAAACATGTTTAAACAATACCTGGGTTTCCGTTAAGCCTTTGGCTCTGGCAGTACGCACATAATCTTTTTCAACTTCTTCCAGAAACAGGGTGCGATACCAGCGAGCACCAGAACCAATACCTGATACCACGCTGATCATAACCGGCAATATCAAAAATTTAATGGCTTCAAAACCGCTGTCGTATCCGGAAATAGGCACCAGTTTGAGCAATTTACCGATAAAAAACTGTCCACCGATAATATAAAACAATGATGAAATAGACATCAGAATGACACACAGGACAATACTGCCAAACTCCAGATAACTGTTCCGAAACAGCACCATCATCAGGGCAACGGTAATATTGACCAGCAAGCCCACAACCAGTGACGGCAATGCCAGCGCCAGACTGGGCCACATCCGCTGTTTAATATCGGCGCCGATATTTCTGCCGCTGTCAGATAAGCCGAAATCAAACAAAAACAGGCCGATGGATTTTTGATAGAAAATACTCATCGTCAATTGCTTCACCCCAGTTTGCCGGCTATTCCACAGTAATGGTAAATTGTAGCCATGTTGATCTTTCCAGTTGTCAATGGCCTGCTCGGTGACATGTTTCTGACCCAGTTGCATACGCGCCATATCATCAGGACTGTTGACAACAAAAAACAATACAAAAGTGAGTATGTTGACGCTCAACAATAACGGCAGTGCATAAAGAAAACGGCGGATAATGTACTGAATCATTGTATGGTCTCCCGTAAACGACGACGATAAGCGCTAATTGCAGGAATAATGAACAGTAAAACCAACAAAAATAAAATAATGAGTGGCCAAAATTGTGCCTGATTCCATTGCTGTCTCTTTTTCAGTCTTTCTAACGCCTCAATACGGGTATATTTCAGACGGTTATTGGCCATCAGATTGGGTTTAATATTTTTATACCAGCCATGATAGAGGGTGAAAGTCTTGGGATGTAGTCCAAAAACCCAGGGTGCATCCCGACGAAGAATATTCTGCATCTGCTGAATAATCCGGTAGCGGGCAGCACCATCATCCATATTACGCATTTTCTCAAACAGACGATCAAATCCGGGGTTGTGATAATTCACCGCGTTTTCTCCGCCATGTTTCACTTTGCCGTTTGGCCCATACAGTAAAAAGAAAAAATTTTCCGGATCAGGGTAATCGGCATTCCAGCCCCACAGAAAAAGCTGACCACTGCCGTTGCGCATTTTCTCCTGAAAACGGTTATAGTCAGTCGGACGAATAAGCAGTTTAATCCCCAATTTGGCAAATTGTTTTCTGAACCAATTCATTCTCGGTCTATCGTCAACACTGACAGAGGTGGTATCAAAATACAAAACCAACGCTTCGCCGGTATCTGGATCGACGCCTTGAGGATAACCCGCCGCAACCATTAACTGTTGGGCATCTGTGATAGACTTGCGTTTTATGTGACCATTAATCCAGTCATACACATAAGGATTCATCCCCGCTCTGCCCTTTGCAAAACCGTAAATCCCGGGCGGCAGTATTCCCTGAGCCGCCACTCCACGACCGTTCATGAAAATTGAAATATACTCTTCATAATCAATGGCAATGGAAATAGCCTGCCGCAGTTTTCGCGCTCTGTCCGATTCACCACCAATCACTCCATCGAGCATGTTAAAACCCATATAAAAAATGGACGTGGTCACTGATGTTTGTAGTTGAATGGCTTTTTTCTTCATTAATGGCGTCACCGATGCATCACCCTCGCCGGAAAACTGCACCGCCTGATCAAAACTGTCCGAAGCAATACCCGAAGCATCGTAATATCCCTGTAGAAACTTGTTCCAGTAAGGAATCGTTTCCTTTTCCAGTATATAAACAACCCGGTCGATAAACGGCAGTTTTTTTCCGGCATCGTCTAATAAACCGTTTTTCTGATCCGCTGCTTCACCTTCTTCAGGATAAAACTCGTCATGATACAAAGGGTTTTTCACTAAAACCATGCGCCGGTTAGGATTATTTTCTTGCAGAAGATAAGGCCCTGTTCCAACCGGAAACCAGTCCAAAGTAATATTTTTTTCCTTCAATCCGGGTTGCTGATAAAACATATCAGCCTCCCAAGGCATCGGTGCAAAAAACGGCATCGCCAGCCAGAAACGAAACTGCGGATATTTACCTTTGATACGAATCCGATATTGATAACGGCCGATTGTCTTCACACCACGTATTTCAAATTCCTGCAACGCCCTTATATTTTTTTTGGCAAGCTGTCGGGAAAATTCTGCAAAGCCGTCTATATGTTGCTTCATAATTTCGGCAATCGGCGACTGTATTTTTGGATGCGCCAGTCGTTTTATCTGGTACACATAATCTT
>CAYNIU010000262.1:0-2495 GCA_964397365.1 uncultured Methylomarinum sp.
GAACTCAGAGCAAGCTGTATTCAGATAAACAAACGATTAACACCCTGTGTAAACAATAAAACATCATCAGGAAAAAACTGTTTTCCCAAGATTATACATTCAATTGACCCTGGCAAACGATAACATCGTAAATCATCCTCTTTTTCATCAAGCAATACTTTAATTGCATCTAATAACCGTTGTAGTTGTACTTGAGACATTACAACCGAAAAAACTGAATACTGTATCGGCAACCCATGTTTTTTTAATGTTCTGTGTACACGCTGCAATCGTCTTGGATTCGATATATCATAAACAATAAGATACTGAGACACCTGATTGACTGCCATTACACTCCTCTCGCAAACACAGATGAAGTCTGCTTAAAAGACCTCGTATTAAATGTTCTATCCGTTGACAACGCTGCTGGTAAAACTTAACGATCAATTCATGTTCCGGGGGTTGAGAAGAACGCTGATACCATATCAACAATGGCGGATAAAAATCCCACAATAAAAGCCTAGTCAAATCGTCAGCCAGATTAAATTGCCCGTCCACTAAAAAATCACACTGGGAATCAATCCCTAAATCCCCTAAATATTGCAAAACTGAACTCAACAAATAGCCTTTTAACTGCATTTTTACCGGCAACCAACTTTCATTGAATGAAAGTTTTATCCAGTCGTTAAATACTTTCATATCAACTTCCTGCCAATCAATAAATCCCATTCTCCTTGCTGAACTTCTTGTCGTCATTCTTTGCATTGCCAGCAACCAATTTTGATAACGCAGGCAGGCATCACCGCGCTGTAATAAATCAGAAAACAATTCTGCAATAGAAGACTTTTTTTGAGACGCGCCTAACCATTGACATCTCACCAGTCCCGACTCATTTAAAAAAACAATACTGATTCCAGCGTCTGCACAAGCAAACAGCGCCGGCATACTCCATTCTACCGGCCCGGATACAATAACCCTGGAAATTCTTGTTAATGGAAACAATTGCCGAGTTTTCTCCGGCGTTACTACAGATAATGCAGGTTGATCTAGCGAGACTCGCATACCTGCCTTTCCATGTAAATATAATGGCATCATAAAATAAAATCCCTTTCAGATTCTAAATAGAACCGCGCTAATTGATACCCCTGCAATCGCAATAACCGCCGGACTGGATGCATAAAAACTTCATATTGAGCATAAAAACATTTCCGTCCTGTCTTGTTTAAAACACACCTTCCCTGATCCTGACTAAAATATTCCTTTCTTAATAATCGCCTCCGAAACAAAGACCAAACAAAAGCATCCAAACGAGGTCGCAATGGTTCAATTAAATCACAGGCCAATGACTCACGTCCCACAACGGGTTCATGATAAAACCCGAGCAAAGGCTCTAAACCAGCCATGTAACAAACACTAACCGCCTCAAAATGTAACAAAGTATATCCTAATGACAAACAGGCATTAACCGGATCAGTGGGCGGCCTTTTTTTACGCTGATTAAATGCCAATGAGTCGGCAAACAATTTAGTATAGGCCGAAAAATATGCAGCAGCGGCAGATCCTTCATATCCGCGCAATTTTGCCGTGGTATCAGTATTTACATCTACCGTCAATAAGTTCTTCTCAACAGATACTATGGTTTGTATAGCGGAAAACAAATATTTCCGTAGATCAGGTCTTTCTTCCAATGCCTTATTCAAGAATTGTCGTTGCTTTGCAATTTTGGCTGAGACCAGTTGCCTGGCTAAATTAAATCGAATACTTGAATTATAATATATTGCTAATTGAGCCAGTCTACGTTTAACATCATTATGCTTATGACTAAAAGCCATCGCCTGACGGATATTATTTCTAGCAGATAAAAAAAGGACATCCACTTTATTTTCACTTAATGCACATAACAACCTGCTTTCAATTTGAATATTCCCTTTAACGACAACCTTATCCAACAAATTAAATGGTACTGTGCCTCTTTTACACTCATTTTCATACAAAGCCAAAGCATGGCCATCCAGTTTAACCAACAGATTTTTACGATCAAGATACAATGTACTCATCAATATTACCCTATATAATAGAAACTTCCATCCTGAGGCGGAACCGCCTTACCCAGAGTAATAACCTGACAACGCCTATCAAGTTTCAACAGAAAAAAACTATCCTCACTATCATCAATAACAGCTTCTATATCTGCCAGTAAATCACATTTTTCACCGGGGTTTAAAAAACACTCAAATACAGATTTCTGACCACCTGAAGCATATGCCCTAACAATTCTAAGCGCTTTACGTAAACGCTTGCTATTACGAATATCATAGGCTGCGATAAATAGCTGTCTCTTACTCATGCCCTTATGGTAAGACAATCAACTACTCAACTAAATAAACGACAAGCTTGTCAATAATTCAGTCTTAACCCCTTCTTAATAAGGTTAATGTTTTAAATGCCACTGGAGAGATAAAATGCAATTGTCATAGTAACTAAACATTATTTATAAATATCGTTCCCTCGCTCTG
>CAYNIU010000263.1:0-2486 GCA_964397365.1 uncultured Methylomarinum sp.
TTCAACAGGTGTTTTTGCATCGGCGTTGCGACGCAAAAACACTTAATTCGTTATGCGTGAAAATATGAGGCATCAATAATGGCGCAATTCTTACGTGATGTTCATTTAACCAACATCAAAGTTACTGAAGATGTCCTCGTGCAGCTAACAGAGGTTTTCGCCAATAGAGCACAATCACTTATTGAGTCAGCCACTGATAAGGAAAATGAAGACCAAAAACCATTCTTAACCTTCATTATACGTTTCGATGGTAAAGGCTATAGGCTTTTTTCTCTGGATGAACTTCTTCGTCATTTTAGAAGAGCCAACGATGTAGAAAGAATTATTATTACAATTGAAACTCTTGTAAGCCTACGAAGTAATCGGCTGGTTGGTGAGCACTTAGAAGTGAGGCTTGATAAACTAGACGAGAATAACTGCTATTTATCTGTAACAGCAGATGATTCCGATTGGGTGGATGCTTCATATTCGTCGGTACAGGAAGTAATAAATAAACATAAAACAAAAAATGGCATTGCACGTTCGGGATGGAGCACATTAACTATCCAGTTACTTGGTGTAATAACAGGCTTTGCACTTAGTTCATGGGCGGCCTCCCGGATATCACCAAACCTGTCCATTGAAAACTCTTTTGTAATAACATTCTTCTTTGCTTTATTGATATTTTCAAATGCATGGGGTTATATAAACTCGTTTGTGTTGGCACGTGTTCATCGCATATTTCCTAACATTCAGTTTTATAGGCCCGATAAAGATCGAATAAACTGGTTAATGCAGGCCCTGATTGGAGGTATAGCTACAGCATTTATGCTGTACTTATTTAGTCTGTTGTTTTCGTTCATAGGGGAATTTATCAGTGAAATTCCAAAGTAAACGCATAACAATACGCTCCACAGGACTCCGGCGCTATCGCGCCTCCGCCTGTGAGCTCGGTCGTTAGGTTCAAAAACGGAGAGAAAACAATGAGAAAAATTAGATTATCAATTATTACATTACTGTTGATTTTTTCTGGTAATGCATTTTCAGCTGGATATGACATAAAAAGATCGGACGACGGTCCGTTTTCTTTTTCAATATCCGGGATAAAGTTGAATGAAGGCTCAACCCTAAAGCGTGAAAGTATTTTATTTAACGACAAGACATGTCCAGTTAAAATTCTCTCTCATTCCACGAGTATATTGTATAAGGACAGAGGCTTTAGATTTAGTGGTAAAACAAAAATCAATGTTAAAAAGAAAATCAAAGCTATTAATATAAGAACGATACTGTTTGATATCTTCGGACAACATATCTCAAACCTTTCAAATACCGAAGCAAAAGATTTCTCCGTTGGTGAAGCATCAGTGAATGGTGCGTGGAGAGCATCTGAGAATGATATTATTGAATTACTTACCTCTGTCACATATGTCTCCCGTGTGCGTTATGAGGATGGTACTCAGTGGATATCCAATAAAGATAATCTTCAGCTTGCATTGTCATCATTACACCTTGAAAAGAAAATTGGTGAAGATGATGAAAATGAATAACGAGATGCTGGGTCTCGTTAATTAAACTGTTAGGGCTATAGGAGAGTTAAGTGCCATCTATTGAAACATTAAAGGGAATTGCGCCGTTTCTCGCTGTATTGGTGGCATTGATAGCCGTCTTTCTAGGTCCGCTTCTCTCTGCCTGGGTTGTAAGGCGACAGATCGTTGCACCAATCAGGCAAAAATGGATTGATGAACTTCGTAATCTCATAACCGATTTCTTGAGTACTGCTCAAATGATTGTTGTGGTAAATGACAATGGAATTCTAAATGAAGATCAATTGGACAAAGAAACATATAGAAAAATGCTTTCTATTGAACGCAAGTTAACATTAATGCTTAACCCTAATGAGCAGCTACACAATAAATTAATGGATCTTATTAGGGAGCTTCTTGATAAAACAGAGCATGGTACATCTAATCTCTTAGAGTTTGGTCCCCTTGTAAGAAATATTACAGAAACAGCGCAGACTATCCTTAAGGAAGAATGGATGCGGGTAAAAAGTGGAAAAATATAAACCTAACGAATAGCTCCAGCGGACAATTCAAAGCGGCACTTGTTTTGCTGACGCAAAAACGTGCCACTTTGAATTGCCGCTGAGCAAGGCGTTATAAGGCCATGAACAGCATAAAGTTAGAAAAATATTTACTCTATGTTTTACTTGATTGCTGCATCATTGCTTTTGGCTTCTTGATTTATGATTCTGGTACATATTATGTATCATTATTCGAAGAAATAAAAAATCAACCAATAGAAAAATGGCAGGCTATTCCATGGATATTATTTGGTTTCATATTGCTAATTTATCACACTATTAACTATTTTAAAGAAAAGAACAAATGAAGACAAGAAACGCCTTATAACAAGTTAATCAAGCGGAACGTTGATATGGTGGTGATTTTCGAATAGGTCTCTACCAGGCCGAACCCACCCGTCGCGTCCGCTTATCACCAACCGTT
>CAYNIU010000264.1:0-2480 GCA_964397365.1 uncultured Methylomarinum sp.
TTCGCCTTCAGAAAAAGTTACTTCATAATTTGTTACAGGTAAGTTCTTTTTCATTGTTCCTTTTCCTTAAAATTTCGTAACTACTCAGCGTAACTATGCATTTAATATCAGTTACTTACTCCAGAAGACGCCGTGAATACATCCATGTAGGCTTGAATGTGACATCCATGTCACATACACTTCTTCCGCAAGCAACTGATATTAAATACCTTTCGTTCAATTAATTACGCTAAATAGCGCTTTTTCATAACCGCCCGTGGCTCTTCCATGACAATCAAACAACCTTCGGGAGACGGAAGGCCTTTAATGAACTGTTTGAAGCCTTCTGCGGTGTTAGGATACTGTTGTTTAACGTTACCTTGCCCCATACAGACATCATATTTATTTTTGGCGATATCAATTCCAATAAATTCAATGACAGTTTTCACTGGCCTCACCCCCATCTATCACTTAATTTTGCTAATATGTTAAGGTCTTAAATTAATCTTACTTGTATTCGGAATCATCTCTCATGTTCCTTGCAACTATTCGATTTTATTTAAGATCGATGTGTTGACCATGCTACTCACCGATCTTTTTGATCTTGTTACGACCGGTCTATCACATCGTTTTGATTCAACTTGCAAATTGAATCAAAACCAGACTTATTTTAGACTTAGTTGAGTGCAATCAGTCTGTAAAATCATCATACAAGTTACAAAATTTCTTGATTTATTAAAGCCTCAAATACAGATGCTTTAAGTGCCGGATTAAATAAATAGCCCTGGTAGCAATCACAACCCGCTGCATCTAAAATTTTAAGCTGTTTGCCATCCTCAACGCCTTCAGCAACAACCTGAGCATCTAACATTTTTGCCATAGACACGATAGAATGAACAATCGCTAAATTTGAAGATTTTTCTGTAATATCATCAACAAAACATTTATCAATTTTAAGCACATCCAGAGGAAAAGAACTTAAGTACTTTAGTGAGGAATAACCAGTACCAAAATCATCAATAGAAATTCGACATCCGATGGCTTTAATCTCATTAAGGCGAACACAAACCTTGTTAACATCGCTGACTAATGCGGTTTCTGTTAACTCAATATCTAAGTGTGAGGGAATAATGCCCGATGTTGTTATCATTGTAGATAAATCATCAAGAAATCTTTCGTTTTCAAACTGTACCGGGCTAATATTCACAGAAACTGTTTTCATTTCATTGAATAACCCCATATCTTCCCATTGTTTGATTTTTTGACAGGCTTCATTGATAACCCACAGACCAATTTCCAGAATCAGCCCCGATGTTTCAGCAATAGGTATAAAGTCTGCCGGAGAAATAAAACCGAGTTGTTTATTCTGCCAACGAAGTAAAGCTTCTGCGCCAACAATATTACCAGACGATATGTCAACCTGTGGCTGATAGAATAGTTCCAGCTCGTCTAACAAAATCGCTTGCCTTAATTCAGTTTCTATTTGTAATCTTTTTTTAGCTGAATTTTCCATTTCCAACTGGAAAAATTTGAAAGTATTTGAGTTTTCAGCTTTAGCCTGATACATAGCCATGCCCGCTTTACGAATCAGCTTTTCATAAGATTTTCCATCATTGGGAAAAACCGCGATGCCAATACTACTGGTTACCTGAATATCATAGTCATCTACAATTATGGGTCTGGAAAATTCGTCTTTGATACGCAACGCTTGTCTTGTAGCTGCGTCAATAGTGGCATTATGAGAACCATTAATATCATCCATCCAAATAACAAACTCATCGCCACAAAAACGAGAAACAATCATATTTTTGCTAACAATTTTACTAAGGCGCCTGGAAAACTGAATTAATATCTGATCACCAAAATTATGCCCCAAAGTGTCATTAAATTTCTTGAAATCATTAATGTCCAAATGCAGCAAAGCAGCTGATAGTCTCAGGTGCCGTTGTTTGGAGAGTGATTGCTCCACTAGTTTTTGAAAAAGGGATTTATTAGGTAAACCAGTCAAATGATCCTGATAGGCGAGATATTCTATTGTGGCTTCTTGAGTTTTGTGTTGACTCAAATCAGAGAAACTTGCTATATAATGACTTATTTGTCCAGCATTTTTTATCGCTATGATGGTTTCCCATTCAGGATAGATATGGCCATCTTTTCTTTTATTCCAAATTTCTCCGGTCCATTTTCCATGGTTTAATATGGATTCCCACATTTTAGTATAAAAAACCGAGTCATGTTTTCCTGATGCGAGAATTTTAGGTGTTTTACCTAAAATCTCTTGCTCGCTGTAACCCGTAATTCTGGTAAAAGCAGGATTAATTTTAATGATTTCCTGTTTACTATTGGTGATGAGAACGGCATCAGAGCCCTCATTAAAAACAGCAGCGGATATAATCAGTTCTCTTTCAAGTTGTTTTCTTTTTTCAATTTCTAATTGCAACTCTTGATTGTGTTGGCGCAATAATTTTTCTTGTGTTGCAAATTTTAAAAAGGTTTTGACT
>CAYNIU010000265.1:0-2479 GCA_964397365.1 uncultured Methylomarinum sp.
TACTGTTAATCAAAGTATTGGAAATAATCTTTTACAACTTGCTTTTTGTCCTTCTTCATTGTCCATAAATGATGTAGGTTCTTAGATAGGAAATAGTTACATAGCCTGCTATTCCCCTGTTTCCGCACTTTGAAGATTTACCAGTCAAGCCCTGCAATAAGAAGGAATCCAGCTGCGTTCGATCATATATTCTGGAAGTTCATTAAAATCAAAAGATTGACCATCCTTAATCATTTGTTTGACATCAAATAATTCGGCAACTTCCGGAATGTCATTAAAGAACAGAGTATAAAAAGGGGCTACCAGCATTTTTGAGACCTTCATACCGATGGGACCAATAAAGTTCCTTCTTTGGCCGACATGAGCGACTTCATCAATGGTAATTTCATCCAGCAACTCCTTTAGGCGATCACGAACTTCCGGCTCATCGGCCAGTACTTCATCAAACAAGGCATGTAAATGGCAATAAAAAGTGACCCCCATCAGTTCTGTGACAAATGCCGGCGTATCCATTAAAAAACCGGGAAATTTTGGAAATTGTTCATAGATTTTTTCTTTAATGGGACTCAGCGGCACCCATTCAACCTTATCCAAACCGCAAGTCCGCAACATTTCATCAAACAAACGCACATGACAAAATTCTTCAGCCAAATGTACACGGCTAATCCTATCTTCCACGGTATGAGAGTTTGCCATATCAGGCACTACATCCCAGGCGCCTTTAATCCCCACCCATTCATGCCGGGCAAATTTGTATATGCCGGTCAACATTAAGGTCATGCGATCCAATGACTTGGGATCATCCTGCATTTCCACATAATTGCGGTAAAAGGCATCACGGTCAGCCAATGGCTTACGTAGTTTGACTGGGTTATCCTGGAAATGTTTCAATCTTGCCCTTTTTTTGGCCAGATCTCTGTCATCTTCGAACAACTCGCCGCCATGTTGCTGGGTAAATTCCCAATAATCTTCAAAATTTGTTTTTCTTTGTTCTGCCGTAGCCGGTGTAAAAACCGACAAATATTTATTTGTTTCCATGGTTGGAAATTCCTGATGATTAAGTGTAAGACGATCTATTAAAACTATGGTTTGTTATAGATACTTGATTTTTTATGTATTGTCTGGTTGATACTATTCTTGAAAGATACTCCCATTCGGCTAAAGAACATGTATGAAATAACCTGATTCCACACGCGTTCTTAAAGAGGTAAGACCTCAAAACAGTAAAAACCATTTATATTATAATGTTATTATTCAAATATCCTTACCTTTTTGGATAATCTAGCATCAATTAATGCTCATTTTTAAAGCAGCTGCAGCCGGCAAAGGAGCCAAAACCAGCGCCATCAACAATATTGCCGCCAGAATATTAATTTGCGCTGAAACCGGCAATCCTGTGGCCGCCATATCCACTGCATTACTGGCAAAAATCAAAACCGGAATATATAACGGCAACACCAGCAAAGACAAAATCATACCGCCACGCCTCAACCCAACCGTTAAGGCCACACCAATAGCCCCGATCAAACTTAAAACCGGCGTACCTAAGACTAAAGTCAGTAATAAAGTTCCCAAAGCCTGTTCAGATAAGCCTAAAAATAATGCCAGTAACGGTGCAACCAGGAGTAGAGGTAAACCGGTTACTAGCCAGTGAGCCAAAATTTTTCCCAGAACCAACACAGAAACAGGGTGAGAACTCAATAACATTTGCTCCAGTGAACCATCTTCAAAGTCGGATCGGAATAAACTATCCAGCGACAACATTGCCGCCAATAAAGCCGATACCCATATAACACCGGGCGCCATTGCCTGTAATAATTTGGGTTGTGCGCCGATTCCCAGAGGAAATAAAGTGACCACCAACACAAAGAAAAATAACGGATTGGCAATTTCCGCACGACGACGGAATGCCAGAATCAGATCACGCCGGATAATGGCAAAAAACGCAGAACTTAATGACATGTTGATAAATTAATCCGTTGAACATCAGCCGTATGTAATTCCAGATCGTGGTGCGAGGTTAAAATAACCATACCGCCATTATCAACATGCTCCATCATTAAAGACTCAACCAGCTTAATTCCTTGTCTGTCCAGAGAAGTAAAAGGTTCATCCAGAATCCACAAAATATTATGGGTAATCAGTAACCGGGCCAAAGATAATCGGCGTTTTTGCCCGGCAGATAAAGCTTGTACCAGAGTATCGTCATAACCTTGCAAATGCACTTTATCCAAGGCCTGTTCTATAGTAAATTTACCCGCTTTGCTTAACGCCAAAGCCATTTTCAGATTTTCCAAAACAGATAATTCTTTTTTTACACCGTCCATATGCCCAATATATGCCATATCAGCATGATAACGACTATCATTAATAGCCATTCCGGACCACGTAATTTCACCTTCATCAGCTTCCCTGAAGCCGCACAAAATACGCAATAATGAAGTTTTACCACTGCCGTTTTTTCCTTCCAACAATAAAA
>CAYNIU010000266.1:0-2468 GCA_964397365.1 uncultured Methylomarinum sp.
GCGCCGTGCGCGACCAGTTGATCGAAAAGATCGAAACCCGCTTCGGCCGCCGCCCCCCGCCGGTGGTTTAGGGGGCGTACTCAGAAACGATGCCCGAGCGGCATCTCAAAATTTCGGTAGTTAGGAGTGATCCGGACGATCAATCCAAACTCCCGCATGTCGCAAAGGTACCAACCAGTTATCTGAAATGATGGACGAGTTGTAAGATATCCGAAAAATGCCTAGCTATTTCACTTTTCTCCTTAGCTGCTTTTCTTTCCACGAGTGAATAAACAGGAGCAGGAGAACGCGCACCTTCTTCGACAGGCATTTTTTCTACGGCTCTCACATGAGAAGTCGGCGGGACAGGTAGATCTAAGGAAAGTTGAGAGCTGCCTCTCTTACGCATCGTTAGCCTCCATAGTCACGAGCTTTTTTTCCTGTAATCCTTTCACAATAAGTGCTTCAAGAGTTGGCAAAGCTTCTAAAGTCTTATCAAATATTGGTTCAGCTTTTTTGGGATCTCTCCGAATCATTTTCCCGGCAGATTTTCTCGAATTTTTCTGAACGCAGAACAACTTTAAATATCGATTCGGAGCGACTCCGTCATAAGGAAGAATTCTAACCTTCGAGCTTTCTGACTCATCCTCTGTGATTGCATCACCGTGGAGCTTCGTAGCCAAGCTTTTACGATAGGGCTCAATGTAATAGACCTCCTTAATACCAGCGGCGATTATGTGTCTTGCACAAGAGTGGCATGGATATGTCGTACAGAATATTTTCCCGCCCTTCACCCGTTCGCCGCCAAGTTGGCTACCCATTAAAATCGCATGCATCTCTGCATGAATCGAACGAGAAAATTCGATCAGATCCCTCACCTTTGAATTTCCTATGACAGCGTTTACTGCACGTTGTTTATCTTCCTTGGCGATAAGGCCATCACTAGCGAGACTATCAATCAACAACTTGGAAATCAGGTGTTTTTCTTGATCATTAAAGCAGGTTCCACTTTCGAGATTCCAGCACCGCTTGTCCTTATCCCCATTTGGGTCACCTTCAGGATCGGCCAGATATAAGTTACCACCGAACTGCGGAACGTCATTCCAACCCACAGCAAGCACCTCGCCAGCTTCATCAGTTAGGGCAGCGCCTACCTGTCTGGAAAGACACGCTGAGTTTCCGGCTGCTGAGGCAGCTAGATACATCGCAGTCTCAGAATAGGTTGGAGTTAATACCTTGGTACCCAAAATGAGGTGTAGAAATCGCTTAACTCTGGACGCAATCTGTGAATCGGTATCTGAATCAATACGGAGGAAAAAGTCAGCCTGTGGAAATGTGTCACGAACTGTTTGCCCATGTTCAAGTTCCTCACCAGAGTCTTGATCTATCAGGTTATAAATTTCTAATTGCGACATTCCAATTTTTTCAAGTGTTTTCACTCGAGCAGGTAATGGCGAATAAACACCAACAAAATAAAGCATATCTCTATAAACAAGTTTTAATATCTCTAGTTCAGCTTGATTCTTGATAGAATCTATAATATGGCACACTCTTCGCGGAACGTATCGCTCTCCTCCTGTATGATGTTTAGCTTTTTGCCTATCTAAAACAATTTTGCTAACAGCCAGCTCAGCCAATACGCTTGCTCCGTATTTCTGCCGAAGATCGTCTCCCAGCTTTATTAGTTCCTTTGTTCGCTCGTAATGCGGCGTATTTGGTGCTTTCTTAGTGTATTCTTCAATGATTTTGCTCAAGCGAATAATATCACAGCGCTCATATGCAAACTCATTGGAAAGTTGCGCCTTGATTTCTTCTGCAACTTTATGGAGTGGAGATCCAATAGGACCACAAAGCGCGATTACGAGTTCACTGGTATGAGAAGATTCGATTTTCTGCTTAGCATCGAATAGCATACTTCCTGCCGCTGGTTTCCCTACTTTTGTTTGTGCAGCACTGAAATTTTTGCTTGTACTGCCATTCATGTTCTTACCACCTGAACTAGTCCTGGGTTCTCTTCAGCGACACGCATTCAATCCAATGTTCCCCGGGTGGTTTGATTTTTTTATTCGCCGTAGCCGTCTGGGTTTGCGTGCGCGAGTCATAGCAATGTTACCATCTTATGTGGGACACAGCACCCTTGATAGCGGACATGAATGTTCAGCGGTATTTCCCAGCCGCACGACTGGCGTCTGCCCTGGATCATTCTATAAAATCAGTGCTCAGGCTTGGAAAGTCCATTTCTTGAGTGAGCTCGGATGTTGGAATTTTCCGTTGAGGGGCAAAGCCGCTCCGTGATTCGGGCTCCGAAAAGGGGCTTCCGCCGGCGGGGTGCGCTCGCTGGCGGCGAAGGGAGAACCATTCGGCCGATCCCTCCGAACAGGCCACGCGGCATGGCGGCCCGCTGCGGCGACCTTCCACGAGCGTGCGGCAATCGCCAGGGGAATCGCATTTGAAACTGTTGCGGCGATTCAGGGGATGGATTCTGTTGT
>CAYNIU010000267.1:0-2464 GCA_964397365.1 uncultured Methylomarinum sp.
CAGCGACAGTTGTTGCATTTTGCCCTTGCGGTAAAATACTGATAGTTCCGTCACGACCTATTTCAATTTTATTAGCGGGAGGAATAACAATAGGGCCATCCTGACCAACAAGCTGTAATCCTGAGCGGGTTTGCAACAAGCCCTGAGGCGTCACCAGCAAATTACCCGCACGCGTATAGGCTTCCGTTCCATCCTTGCTTTGCACAGCAATCCAGCCATCACCCTTTACAGCCACATCCAAGGGTCGCCCCGTAGTCTGAATGGGTCCCATGCCAAGATCACTTCCGGGGCGTTCAGACATGGCATACACCCGGGCTGGATATCCTGGCCCAAATACCGGCATAGTGCGGAATTGTTCAAAATCCGACTTGAATCCGACTGTCTGCGTGTTCGCCAGATTATTGGCATTAGCCGTTTGCGCCAGTAATGTCTGCTTAGCGCCACTCATAGCGATATAAAGACTACGATCCATAATGAACCTCCTTTTAACTAAACATTAAGAATAGTTTGAATCACCGTATTTTCGGTGGTGATGGTTTTGGCATTTGCTTGATAAGCCTGTTGTGAAACTATCAATTTCACCAGTTGCGCAGACAAATCAACATTTGATGATTCCAGTGAACCGGACTGAATCACCCCAAAATTATTAGACCCCGGCTGACCAGATACCGGGTCACCGGAACTGGCATTCTGCCCCCAGGTAGTGTCTCCCAGCTTTGCCAACCCTTGCGGATTGGAAAAACGACTTAACGCTACCTGGCCCAATGTTTTAGAGCCACCATTACTGAAACGGGCAAAAATCACCCCCTGATCATCTATATCAATTCCTGTTAACTGACCGGCCGGCAAGCCGTTTTGTGTTAAAGTATTGACACTGAATTTCTGATTGAATTGAGTCGATCCAAAATAGCTTAGCTTATTGATTTCAATATCACTGGCACCTGTTGCCGGAGTGATTTTATAGGGATCCAGATCAAATAATCCATCAGCCGGCGTTTTCAAATTCCCTGCCGTATCAAACTTCAATTCTCCATAAGCGGGAGTTCCTCCCTGTAAAGGGACAGCATTCTTATCAATATAGTGATAAGCCCTCCACGTTGGATCACCTCCTGCCACCAGCGTTTGTTTAACAAAATAAGTAGTAAAAGTATGTGCAGTTCCGAAAGAATCATAAACTGTCGCCGAAGTTTGACTGTTGAAGCTGTCACTTTTATCCGGATCAAAAGAAGGATTGGCTGGAACCGGTTGACTGGCATCTAAATTAACCACAAAATCCAGGGAATCCGTCGCCTTTGGCTGTCCGGAAATAGTATTAATCTGTAATGTTTGCATGACGCCGGTACTGAATCCATCAGATACTGCAGTTCCGTTAGGTCGAAAAGCTAACAAAGCCTGACCTTGGTTATTAACGATAAAACCATCCTTGTCCAGCTTAAATTCACCGGCACGGGAATAAGCCCGGTTATTAACATCAGCTGGAGCTGCACTCGCTGCCAAGGTAAAAAAACCTTCTCCACTGATTGCCAAATCTAGATTATTATTGGTAAAGTTAAGATTCCCCTGATTAAACTGTTGAGCAACGTTAGTAACACGAACCCCTAACCCTGCCGTTGTGGAACTGACCCCCCCTAAACTGGCCGCATAAACATCGGCAAATTCAGCCCGTGATTTTTTAAAACCGGTGGTATTGGCATTGGCAATATTATTCCCGGTAACCGCCAAATCTTTGGTTGCGGCATTCAATCCGCTTAATGCTGTAGAAAAAGACATGTTGCACCTGCCTGTTAAAGAATCTGTTTAATTTGATTAAAGTTGACAGAATCCAATCCCGCCAAATTGACTTGTAATCCACCGCCACCTTTACCCAAGGTGACACTTTCAACTTTTGAACGGATTTGGGTTGCCAATTGAGTATTTTTACCGTCAATTTTTGCTTCCACTTGGATCTTGTAGACACCCGGATTTGCAAACTCATTGTTAGAGGTCAAACCATCCCATTTAAAAGCAACATTACCGACCGGTTGATTCCCCAGAGCAATGTTACGAACAACGTCTCCCGTTGCCGGATCAATAACTTTCAAATTAACTTCAGGGGAAGATGAAGGTAATGTAAACTCTCCTGCAATATCCCCCCCCGCTGGCAACAAACCCTCGGCTGAGGGTGCAGAAACATATCTCCCCACCAATCCGGCAGCCTGCAGAGCCTGATTCGAACTAACCGAACCGGCAAAATCTTTAAATGATTTCTGCAAATCCTGAATTCCGGAAACCGTACTGAACTGAGCCATTTGCCCAAGGAAATTACCATTATCCATGGGTTTAAGTGGATCCTGATGAGTCAACTGGGTTGTCATCAATTTTAAAAACTGTTCCTGTTGTAAAGCAGCTTCTTTTTTCTTTGGCCTATCAACTGTAGACAAACCCAGATCTTTAAATGTATTGAGTGCATTAACCGCCATCACTT
>CAYNIU010000268.1:0-2460 GCA_964397365.1 uncultured Methylomarinum sp.
GTTCGCTGTTCGCTGTTCGCTGTTCGCTGTTCGCTGTTCGCTGTTCGCTGTTCATTACATCCCATAATTTTCCATTTTGAAAATATCTCGTCATCTTATTTCATCCATGTAATCGTGTTGTTCGCCCACAGATTGCAGTAAAGCCAGAAGTAGCCAAGCAACTTGCAAATACGCCCACATCACTTCATCTTATTAAGCTTCATTTATGTAGGCTATAATGAATAATACTAGTAGGTTATTATTACAATGTAAAGAATTTAGCCTGCAATTTTAACCTCAATTCAGGCGATTAAATTTCATCATGGCGCTTCTGATGAGAGTTCATATCTTTCCATTACCAGTAAACTCAATAAGTAATGAGAATCCGACTGCACTTATTTGTAGGTTATTACCTACTTAATAAACTCGATCTCGTAACCTGTAAATTTACGTATATTAATCACACCAGTATCAAACAACAAATACTGTCCTTTAATCCCCTGTAATATTCCAGAGACTTTCGCTTGCTTATCAAAATTAAATGATTTGACCTTGGTTGGATAAACTATCACGGGAAACTGAATATCAACGACTTCAGCATCCGCTAGATATTCAATAACCTGGCCGTCAAAGCGTTGCTCAATAGCCTTCAATTCTACGGCGCATTCGGCTAACAATTCATCACGTTTATTTTTTAAATCAACCGCTTCAGCCTGGCTTTTAAGCATCCTCTGCCAGCTGGTTTTATCACTGACATGATTGGCAATCACGACTTCCGCAAGACCGGAAATATAACGTGACTGTACTTTTAATATGGGTAATGCCTGTACAGCCCCTTGGTCTATCCAGCGGGTAGGAATTTGTGTTTGTCGGGTGATACCGACCTTTATCCCTGATGAATTAGCCAGATACACATAATGTGGCTGGAAACAAAACTCTTCTCCCCAGGCAGGCTCCCTGCACGTACCCTGAGCGTAATGGCAGGTTTCCGGTTTCATAATGCACATATCGCATTGAGCCAGGCGACTAAAGCATGGATAACAATAGCCCTGATTAAAACTCTTGCTGGTTTTTCGATGGCAATGCACACAGAAAATCTGCCCACTATAATGCAAGGCTATTTTTTTCCCCAGCAATGGATTCAATTCAACCAGTTTGTCAGATAATGGTAATTGATAACGTACCGGATGAGTTAATTCTGTTTTCATTTTGTGCAAACAACCTAACATTTAATGCCTCTTTCTGATAAAAAATTTAACGGTCTGAATTCAGGATATCTGAATAGCCTAAAAATCAACTGTATAATGGTAACTTTTTATCCAGATAAAGAGGAAGTAAATGTCTTTTGCGAAAGTCGCAGCGGGAATAAACACACCTGACGAAATTAATGTAGTCATTGAAATACCGGCATTCAGCGATCCTGTTAAATACGAAATTGATAAATACAGCGGCACTTTAACGGTCGATCGTTTCATGGGAACCGCCATGCAATACCCCAGTAATTACGGTTATATTCCGCAAAGTCTTTCTGAAGACGGCGATCCGGTAGATGTTATGGTCATCACTCCTGCTCCGCTATTAAATGGCTGTGTCGTCAAATGTCGTCCGATCGGCGTATTGTTAATGACTGATGAGGCGGGAAATGACCCGAAATTGCTTGCTGTCCCGGTTCCTGAATTGACACCCTATTATAATCACGTCAAAAGCTACCGTGATGTACAGCCCGACAAGCTGGCCAAAATCGCTCATTTTTTTGAACATTATAAAGATCTGGAAGAAGGAAAATGGGTTACATTGAACGGCTGGGCCGGCGTTGATGCCGCTAAAAAAGAAATTACAGATAGCATCAAACGCTATGAAGATTTGATTATAAATCCAGCGCTATAGGGTCAGCGGCAGGGTACGCATGGCGTACTCTGCAAACGAACTTCCATCACTCGACTCTGTCTCTGTCCTGGCGAACATATCCATCTGTATTTTTTTCCAGCCAGCGTTGCTTGCCGGATTGTAACAACTCTTTTTTCCAGAACGGCGCCTGCGACTTTAAGGCTTCCATAATATAGCGACAGGCCTCGAAAGCATCACCCCGATGTGCAGTCCAGACGGCCACCAGCACAATGGGATCATCTGGAAAAATATCGCCAACCCGATGCACCAGTAAAGCCTCCAGAAGCGGCCACTTTTCTTGCGCCTGCTCGACAATTGTCTCCAGCTGTTGTTCGGTCATGCCGGGATAATGTTCCAGACTCATGCCTTTAACCTCATCGCCTTCATTGAAATCACGCATTGTGCCAATAAAAATACTGGTCGCGCCATATTTTCCCGACAGCCGGCTGATTCCCGCCTGATATGCTTGAATTTCCATCCAGGGGTCAAAAGCATTTGCACAAATTTTAACCGTCATCGTTTAACCCCCGGTTACCGGCGGAAAAAACGCCACTTCATCTTCATCTTTTACCGGTGTATCCATCGCCACATATT
>CAYNIU010000269.1:0-2446 GCA_964397365.1 uncultured Methylomarinum sp.
CATATGTGCTGGATAGATTATAACTTAAGGTAATAAAATAGTTTGCTATTAATAATATAATTATTAATATGGGTGCTATTTTTGGATTAATAATAGATACTTTTTCTTGTATAAAAAAAATCATTGCTCCAATTGAAAAAGGTAATGAGGCAGCTGGTATAGTGAAATACCGATAGCTGAAACTTGCATTGCCAGCAACTAAGTAGATGGTATATATAGTGCTTGCAATAAGCCATAACAGGGTTATGGTTTTATTTTTGGAAAGTCCAAAAGCAATGAGAATGTAATAGAATAGCTCCACTGATAAAGCCCAAGAGGGTGGTGTTAGTCGTGGTTCAGAGTTTGGTGAGAATACTATAAAGGTATTCTGTAATATTTCGGAAATTGTTATTGGATAATATATAGAAGTATTAATTGATTGTGTTAATTCTATTGAAGTGATAAAAATAAGTATCAACGAGATGAGTATAGATATCCAATAAATCGGGAAAATCCTTAAAAAACGGTTGATAAAATATTTAAGCAGACCCCTGGGTGAATAGCCATAAGTTTTTTGCATAATTCGGGTCATAAGATAGCCACTTAGAATATAGAATCCAAATACAGAAAAAGTACCCAGATAGGGGGCGGCACCTAAATGACCGAATACGACAAAAATAGCTAAAATAGTTCTGTATATGCCAAACATCTAAATTATATAGTTTAAACGCTGTAATAAAGTTTTAAAATTTTCATGCAATTTACTAGCTGAATCTAATGTTAAAGCTTCCGTCTTTTTTTGATGAGGACGGGTATTGGAACGGGTGCTGATACATTGGCTGAGCGCCTTTGGGTCAAAGTCTATTTTTAAGTCATTTAAAAGCTGGAAAGTTTTATCCCGGTTATTAAAATCTTCTGTTTTGAACTCAATAAAACGTACATCAGGTAACTTTTTTCGCCAATATTTAACACGTTCTTCAATTTCATACCAGTACCATAGGCCTTTATAGAAAGGGTGCTTAAATTCAGGGTCATTATCCAGATAATCAGCAATCGTAATTAAATTATTTGCTGCTGTGTAATCCAGCCACCATTTGTTACCTTCTTCAGTTCCAGGAAAGTCCTGTAAGGCATAAATTGAGTTAGCCACTTTAACCGGATCCCGAACTAGATGAATGACGGTAATTTTATCGCCAAAATCTTCCACCGCATATTCAATATAGGTTTTAACAAACATATGATTGGATTCAAAATAATGTTGAAAACCAGCCGCAGATCGCCATAGATTAACGGATTTGATACGCCAATACATATCAGATACAAAATTTTCATTAGCTGCACATTTTGCTTTTAAAACCTCATCAAACATACCGGGATAAGGCTCATGTTCAGCTTTGCAGTTTGGAATATGGTTGAATATATCAACAAGACTCATAGTACCGCTACGTCCGGTGGTTGCAACAAAAATAATTTGTTTTAATGAACAGCAGCGAGAGCGATAAAATTGTCTGGCTAAATAGCTGAAAAGCGGGTTGTATTTTAAAGAATGTGAGAAATCAGACATTTGATAACGAAGAGATAAAAAGCTTTATAAAGCGTAGTTTATTTTTAGTGGAAAGGGAACGCCAGTTTATACGAGCAATGATATGTTGTGCGGCAGTAAAGTCATTTGCATAATAGGCTGCCAGAAACGCTTCATGCAAAGTGCTGTTGATTTCTGCTTGGATATTTTCCCGAAATGGTTCGGGTGCAATTTTCAAACTAATGTGATCTTCTAAAATTTGACATTTACCCAATAGATTATTTAAAGCTTGTGCTGACATGTTACCTGGGTGACGACGCTGTTTGGCAGTCGCTGTCAGGTCACATAAAACATTACCATGCAAAACTGACTTACGAGCCATATCAGCATCTTCAGCTACCATGCGGGAATAACGGCCATCAATTCCACCAATTCGGTTATATAAATCACGGGTCATAAGTGTTGTAACAGGTGAACCCGGATTGTATTCGAGAAATGGTAAATAAGCTTTATTGCCCATTTGAATGCAATTGTTTTCATCTGGGTTTGGAAACTGTGTCCACCATCCATCAGGTGCATCAGTAAAATATGTGCGGCCAGCTTGGGCTGTTAAACCAAAAGGTAGCAGATCAGAAAAGCTGAAATCAACTTCGGGGTACTGTTTCAATAAGAATATTCGTCTTTCCAGGTGCTGTGGTAACCAGATATCATCACTGTCACAAAATGCGACCCAGGGACAGGTTGAGGCTTCTACAGCCGTTTTACGTGCGATTCCTGCTCCTGAATTATCAATGCGGATTGATTTTATCTGCTTGCCATAACTGTCCAGAACCGCTGGTGTATGGTCTGTAGAACCATCATCCACTACGATAATTTCACTGGCAGGATAGGTTTGGTTTAGAATTGAGTCTAAGGTTTCTTTTAAATAGTCGGCACGGTTGTAAG
>CAYNIU010000270.1:0-2414 GCA_964397365.1 uncultured Methylomarinum sp.
GATACTTGGATAACTCATCTCTAACCATTTGCGAGTCGGTTTCATGATAACGCCGTTCCATATTGACAATTATGCCCTCGAAAGGATGTTGTCGGAATGTGGTTTTGCCACTGCCGCTGACATAACGAAAACTGATCTCTTGTTTACCACTCCCATACAAAATAATCTCCTGAATTTTCTGGGGAATATCGGAGAAAGGCGCTTCCGGATCAAAACCGTAGTGTTCGGCCAGCGCACAGATAATCTGATAATAATAGGCGTTACGTCTGTCCCAGCTTCTGATAGCACCGCCTGCCAGGCTAATATCCGGGTTGTGAATAACCAATTGTGGATCAAAATGCTGCCTTACACCCAGGCCATCACAGCCGGGACAGGCGCCTTTAGGGTTGTTAAAGGAAAAAATTCGCGGTTCCAGTTCCGTTAAACTGTAACCACATTGAGTACAGGCATAGCGTTCTGAGAAAATGATTTCCTGATTATTTTCCAGTGATGCCGCAATAGCAATACCATCAGCAATGCGCAATGCCGTTTCAAAGGATTCGGATAAGCGCAGACTAATATCATCACGGATTTTGAAACGGTCAACGATAACTTCAATCGTGTGTTTCTTTCTTAAATCCAGGGTCGGCGGCTCATCCAGTTCATAGAGTTCACCATTGATACGAGCACGAATAAAACCTTGAGCACGCAAATCATCCAGTAATTGCAGGTGTTCGCCTTTGCGGGCATTAATGACTGGTGCCAACAGCATCCAACGTTCGCCTTGCGGTTGTGCCAGAACCTGATCGACCATTTGACTGACTGTTTGCGCTTCCAGAGAGGTATTATGTTTTGGACATCGGGGGATGCCGGCACGGGCGTATAAAAGCCTGAGATAATCATAAATTTCGGTAATCGTACCGACGGTGGAGCGCGGATTATGAGAGGTTGATTTTTGTTCGATGGAAATAGCCGGAGAAAGTCCCTCGATGTGATCGACATCAGGCTTTTCCATCATTGATAAAAATTGCCGGGCATAGGCCGACAAGGATTCAACGTAGCGTCGTTGTCCTTCTGCATAAATGGTGTCAAATGCCAGAGAAGATTTTCCTGAACCGGACAAACCGGTGATGACAATCAATGCATCGCGGGGTAAATCAAGATCAATATTTTTCAGGTTGTGGGTGCGTGCTCCTCGAATATTGATGGTATCCATTACTCAACTCAGACAATTTAAAGAACCTTATAATATACGATTTATGCTTGGGAAACGTCCAGAAAAAACGATATTCGAAATATACTCATTGCGATTTAAAATTCGGTTTTTGCAGTCTTATATTTTCCGGGCTAATTTTTCAGCATAACCGGTATAACTACGCGGTGTCAGTTTAAGCAACCTGGATTTGGCTTCTGCGGGAATTTCCAATTTTTCAATAAATTCGTGCATTGCCTCTGGCGTAATACGCTGGCCTCGAGTTAATTCTTTCAATTTTTCGTAAGGTTTTTCAATACCGTATCGACGCATCACCGTTTGTACAGGTTCAGCCAGCACTTCCCAGTTATTATTTAAGTCAGCGTCAATCAGTTCGGGATTAATTTGTAATTTGGAAATGCCTTTTAAGGTGGACTGAATGGCGATGCTGGTATGGGCGATGCCGACACCAATATTTCGTAGCACGGTGGAGTCAGTCAAATCACGTTGCCAGCGTGAAACAGGTAGTTTCTCGCTGAGAAATGCGAACAGCGCATTGGCGATGCCCAGATTACCTTCAGAGTTTTCAAAATCAATGGGGTTCACTTTGTGCGGCATGGTGGAAGAGCCGACTTCACCGGCGATGGTTTTTTGTTTGAAATAACCCAGTGAAATATAGCCCCAGATGTCACGATCGAAATCCAGCAAGATGGTGTTAAAGCGTGACAGGGTGTGGAAGAATTCGGCAATATAGTCGTGTGGTTCAATCTGAATAGTATAAGGATTCCAGTTTAAACCCAGTGATTCGACGAAATTTTTGGCAAATTCAGACCAATCTACATCCGGGTAGGCGACGCTGTGAGCGTTGTAATTGCCAACAGCGCCGTTGATTTTCCCTAGCAACTCTACTTCTTGCAGTTGTTGTTTCTGGCGTTGCATACGGGCGGCCACATTAGCGAATTCCTTACCCGTTGTGGTTGGGCTGGCGGTTTGTCCGTGAGTGCGTGACATCATCGGCTGGTCGGCTGTATCGACAGCTATTTTTTTAATGGCATCAATACATTCAGTGATGAGTGGAAGCATAACGTCGCGGCCTGCTTTTAGCATTAAAGCATAAGACAGGTTGTTAATATCTTCGGAAGTACAGGCAAAATGTATAAATTCACTAACCTTTTCCAGTTCGTTATGACCGTTGATTTTTTCTTTCAGAAAATACTCCACTGCCTTGACATCGTGATTGGTT
>CAYNIU010000271.1:0-2410 GCA_964397365.1 uncultured Methylomarinum sp.
GGTTTGTCCAGTGATATTTTTCGATGCAATCGGGCGCCTGTCTCAGCAATATATTGACGGACAGGATTAATCAAATCAGCCCGAGTTTCAAGATAACGTGGATTTTTTGATGGCTTTCCATCAACTAACCTCGGATGTGCTGACGAGACTACGTACCCGGAATTTTCCTGATAAGCTTCAGTGAGCAACTTGCGCATGGGTTCAGTAAATTTTGAAAATATCAGCACATCTTCAACCACTGCGGCCAACTTTTCTGCATCCAGAGGCTCAAAATTAGCCATAAAATTACCCTTGGCGGCCATATTGACTTCCGTCTGTTTATCATAACCTGGAATAATAGCATCATCAGGTCTCTGAAACAGCCGGAATTCACAATTCTGTACCAGTTTGACGCTTTTATTTTCATGGCTGTCGGCAACAAATCCGGCTATTGATTCTGTGGGCACCACTGCCGATGCCGTAATATCATCCTCCATCTGAATTTTTTCCGCCGCCAGATAGTCTTGCCGCATTTTAAAGGTTCGCCACAAACCATTTTTATCAAAGCCAACACGTAGATAAATTGACACAATCTTGCGGTCATTCAGCTTTAACTCATGACCGGGAGCGCCATCAACCACATCAACCGCCAGATAATTTCGCCATGAATCACCCCACTCTTCCCGGTAAAACCGCTTGATCAAAAAAACCAGCGCCAGAATACTGGGAGGAATGCTGCGTAGCCAGTCATTATATTCAGGGGTATGGCTAGGCGATGGCGTCAACAACTTAATAACAGAACCCAAACTGCGCTCCGAACTCAGCGGTTTTCGAGTCGGATCACGATCTTCATTTTCAAACCCGGGTAAAAAGCGCTGGCTATAATCTTTATCAAAAATTTCCTGAACTTTATCCAGATCCTTGTGTAAATCATCGACAAACAAGGAACCAAAAATGACCGCATCTTCAATAGATTTTGAAATTTCCGACTTACCACCACCAGAAACGGTACAGGGTTTATGACAAAACACCCCTTCGGCTGCTGTTCCCACCAAACGCCAGGATGGTGCGCTAGGGTGTTTCTGCATTTCTATCTTATAGCCATTAGGCTGAATATAAATCTTGCCGGGTTGCATATGCAAACTATGATTTTTTCCTTTATAACGCCAACTGATTGTTTGCGCATTTAGATTCATACGCAGATCCTGCTGCACATAAACAATCTCAGGAAAACGATTATCCACGGCGTAGCCATCCTGATTCACTTCCATAATATCGCCATAGCGGGCAACCATATCGTCAAAACTGTAGCCTGGTTCCCGGGTCAAACTGCTCACGCCATATTCATCGCCGTGATTGTAGCGTTGAAAGGCTAAGGCGCCGCCAGCATGTTCTTCTTCAGCCATACCATACAAATTAGCGGCATAACTGATTTGGGTTTTGACTTCTTTTTTGCAATAGCCATAATAATTATCGGCCAGTATAGTAACTATAACCCCCCATCTATCTCGTGCAGTTAATTTAAACGCCTGACCATCATTGTATAGTTCATCAGCATTTTGCCAACACATACCGTCGTGACGTTGACGTTCGCTGGCATCATCCCAATGCGGTAAACCTACAGCCTGTTTGGTTAATTTACACAGATGAGGCGCCAGAATTACACAGCCGCTATGTCCGCTCCAATGCTCGACATCCAGAGCCGCATCAAATTTTGGCAATGCCGGATTGCCGCCATTGCCAAAAATACTTTCTACAAAATCCAGATTGCTGACCAGATTACCGGGGGCGAAAAAGCGGATTTCCATTGATTTTTCAGCTTCCAGACCAGGAATAGCAGGGCAAATGACTGGACGCAATAACAACGATGCAAACATACGGGCCGGTTTTGGCTGATTTGCTGTAAACGGCAAAATCAACATGTCTTCAGGTGGACGGAAAGCATGATCCAGCATCAAAGCAAAAGTACTTTTAGGCACTTCTTTTTTATCTCCCGGAACCGGCAATCCACCAGCGGCAATATGAAAGGATCCTTTGGTCGTCCGTCTGTCACTGGCCGGATTATGCAATACCCCTTGTTTAACCCGGTAACTGGAAACAATCCCGGATTTGAACACATCTTCATTCATAGGTAGGGATAATTCCCTGGCCACGCCATGTCTGTCCAGTTCAAAGGTCATAGCAGGCAATGAAGGTATTTTTTGCAAATTCAGAGCTGCCAAATCCAACTCTGCAAAATATTCATTTAAAAATGTTTGAATACGGGCATCTGCCGGATAATAGGAAGAAGATGCCAACTGCCGGTTTTTTTCCAGATAACTGAGCAGAAGATCATGAGCTGTATCCATAAAATCAGCAAATTCTTCACTGATACAGGTGGGCTGACCACAGGAGGCCAGTTTCAGATTGATATAAAGATGCAGCTTGCGAC
>CAYNIU010000272.1:0-2410 GCA_964397365.1 uncultured Methylomarinum sp.
GGTTTGTCCAGTGATATTTTTCGATGCAATCGGGCGCCTGTCTCAGCAATATATTTACGGACAGGATTAAGCAAATCGGCTCGGGTTTCAAGATAACGCGGATTTTTTGAGGGTTTTCCTTCGACTAATCGCGGATGTGCGGAGGACACGACATAACCAGAATTTTGCTGATAAGCTTCAGTCAGTAGCTTGCGCATGGGCTCGGTGAATTTTGAAAATGTCAATACGTTTTCAACCACTGCAGCCAGCTTTTCTGTATCCAGAGGCTCAAAATTAGCCATAAAATTACCGTTTCCGGCCAAATTGATTTCAGTCTGTTTATCGTAACCAGGAATGATGGCATCATCAGGTCTCTGAAACAGACGGAATTCGCAGTTCTGTACCAGTTTGACGCTTTTGTTTTCGTGGGCACTGGCAACAAAACCGGCTATTGATTCTGCAGATACCACTACCGATGCAGTAATATCATCCTCCATCTGTATTTTTTCTGCCGCCAGATAATCCTGACGCATTTTAAAGGTTCGCCACAAACCATTTTCGTCAAAACCAACACGGAGATAAATTGACACAATCTTGCGGTCATTCAACTTTAATTCATGACCGGGAGCGCCATCAACCACATCAACTGCTAAGTAATTCCGCCATGAAGCACCCCACTCTTCCCGGTAAAAACGCTTGATCAAAAAAACCAACGCCAGAATACTGGGGGGAATACTGCGTAACCAGTCATTATATTCAGGGTTATGGCTGGGCGATGGCGTCAATAACTTAATAACTGAACCCAGGCTACGCTCAGAACTCAACGGTTTTCGAGTCGGATCACGGTCTTCATCGTCAAATCCGGGTAAAAAACGGTGGCTATAATCCTTATCAAAAATTTCCTGAACTTTATTCAGATCCTTGTGTAAATCATCTACAAACAGGGGACCAAAAATGACCGCATCTTCAATGGATTTTGAAATTTCCGACTTACCGCCGCCGGAAACGGTACACGGTTTATGACAAAACACCCCTTCAGCTGCCGTCCCCACCAAGCGCCAGGATGGTGCGCTAGGGTGTTTCTGCATTTCTATCTTATATCCATTAGGCTGAATATAAATTTTGCCGGGTTGCATATGCAAGGTATGATTTTTCCCTTTATAATGCCAACTGATTGTTTGTGCATTCAGGTTCATACGTAGATCCTGCTGCACATAGATAATCTCCGGAAAATGATTATCTATTGCATAGCCATCCGGATTCACTTCCATGATATCACCATAGCGGGCGACCATATCATCAAAACTGTAGCCCGGTTCCCGAGTCAAACTGCTCACGCCGTATTCATCACCGTGATTGTAGCGCTGAAAAGCCAAAGCGCCGCCGGCATGCTCTTCTTCAGCCATACCATACAAATTAGCAGCATAACTGATTTGGGTTTTAACTTCTTTTTTGCAATAGCCATAATAATTATCAGCCAGCAGGGTGACAATAACGCCGCTTTTATCACGCGCTGTTAATTTAAACGCCTGCCCGTCATTGTATAATTCATCAGCATTTTGCCAACACATACCATCGTGACGTTGACGTTCGCTGGCATCATCCCAATGCGGTAAGCCTGCTTCCTGTTTAGTCAATTTACATAAATGAGGCGCCAGAATCACACAGCCGCTATGTCCACTCCAATGTTCTACATCCAGAGCCGCATCAAATTTAGGTAATGCCGGGTTTCCGCCGTTACCAAAAATACTTTCTACAAAATCCAGATTACTCACCAGATTACCCGGGGCAAAAAAGCGGATTTCCATTGATTTTTCGGCTTCCACCCCAGGGATAGCGGGACAAACGACTGGCCGTAATAATAACGATGCAAACATACGGGCCGGTTTTGGCTGATTTGCTGTAAACGGTAAAATCAACAAATCTTCAGGTGGACGGAATGCATGATCCAGCATCAAAGCAAAAGTACTTTTAGGCACTTCTTTTTTATCTCCTGAAACCGGCAGTCCATCTGCGGCAATATGAAACGAACCCTTAGTCGTCCGTCTGTCACTGGCTGGATTATGCAATACCCCTTGTTTAACCCGATAACTGGAAACAATCTCGGATCTGAATTCATTTTCATTCATAGGCAAGGATAATTCCCTGGCCACGCCATGTCTGTCCAGCTCAAAGGTCATAGCGGGCAGTGAAGGTATTTTTTGCAAATTCAGACTTGCCAGATCCAGGTCTGCAAAATATTCATTCAAAAATGCTTGAATACGGGCATCTGCTGGATAATAGGAAGAGGAAGCCAGTTGCCGGTTTTTTTCCAGATAACTGAGTAGCAAGTCATGAGCTGTATCCATAAAATCAGCAAATTCTTCACTGATACAAGTGGGCTGACCACAGGAGGCCAGTTTCAGATTGATATAAAGATGCAGCTTGCGAC
>CAYNIU010000273.1:0-2401 GCA_964397365.1 uncultured Methylomarinum sp.
CTGTTCGCTGTTCGCTGTTCGCTGTTCGCTGTTCGCTGTTCGCTGTTCGCTGTTCATCACATCCTATAATTTTCCGTTTTGAAAATATATCGTCATGTTATTCATCCGTGCAGTATTATTAGCCCGTAGTTTGCAGTGACACCAGGAACTGCAAACTACGGGCGTGTATTTTGCAGTCCAACCATCGCACCTCTTATCTAAGATTAAATTATGTAGGTTATACTAAACAATACTAGTAGGTGATTATTACAAAGTAAAGAATTTAGCCTATATTTTTTAAACCCGATAAAACTAGAAAGTCCAATATCATCAACAATGTAAGTTATTTCTTACGCCACCAATTCAATCTCATAACCGGCGAATTTACGAATATTAATCACGCCAGTGTCAAACAGCAAATACTGGCCTTTAATCCCTTGCAACACTCCCGTCACCTCCGGCTGTTTATCGAAATTAAATGACTTTACCTTGGCTGGATAAACTGCCACCGGAAATTGAATATCGACAACTTCAGCATCCGGCAGATATTCGATAGCCTGACCCTCAAAACGTTGCTCAATGGCGTTCAATTCTGATGCGCATTCAGTCAGCAATTCATCACGTTTAGTTTTTAAATCAACCGGCTCAACCTGATTTTTAAGCATCCGTTGCCAGCTTGTTTTATCACTGACATGGTTGGCAATCACCACTTCCACCAGGCCGGAAATATAGCGGGACTGTACTTTTAAAATGGGTAATGCCTGTACAGCCCCCTGATCTATCCAGCGAGTGGGTATTTGCGTTTGTCGAGTGATGCCGACTTTTATTCCTGATGAATTAGCCAGATACACATAATGCGGCTGAAAGCAGAATTCCTCGCCCCAGGCAGGTTCTCTGCAAGTACCCTGGTGGTAATGACAGGTTTCCGGCTTCATGATACACATATCGCATTGAGCCAAGGTGGTAAAACATGGATAGCAGTACCCCTGATTAAAGCTCTTGCTGGTTTTTCTATTGCAATGCACACAAAAAATCCGCCCGCTATAACGTAATGTAAGCTTCTTTCCTATCAATGGATTTAGTTCAACCAACTCGTCGGTTAACGGCAGCTGATAGGTAACCGGATTGGTTAATTGTGTTTTCATTTTGCGCAAACAACCTAACATTTAACTCCCCTTTCTTTCTAATAAAAATTGTAACTATTGATATAATGGTATCTTTTTATTCAGACAAAGAGGAAGTAAATGTCTTTTGCGAAAGTCGCAGCGGGAATAAACATACCTGATGAAATTAATGTCGTGATTGAAATACCGGCATTTAGCGATCCTGTTAAATACGAAATCGATAAATACAGCGGCACATTAACAGTCGATCGTTTCATGGGAACAGCCATGCAGTACCCCAGCAATTACGGTTATATCCCGCAAAGTCTTTCAGAAGACGGCGATCCGGTAGATGTCATGGTGATCACCCCCGCCCCGCTTTTAAATGGCTGCGTCGTCAAATGCCGTCCTATCGGCGTATTGCTGATGACAGATGAAGCGGGCAACGACCCTAAGCTACTTGCCGTCCCGGTCCCGGAATTAACGCCTTACTATAATCACGTAAAAACCTACCGGGATGTACAACCCGACAAACTGGCCAAAATTGCCCATTTTTTTGAACATTACAAAGACCTGGAAGAAGGGAAATGGGTCACACTAAATGGCTGGGCCGGTGTTGAAGAGGCCAAAAAAGAAATTATCGACAGTATTAAACGCTATGAAGATTTGATTATAAGTCCTGCGTTATAAAGAGGTACGATTAAAAGTGATGCAAGCCTTGCTCTTGTTCCCATAGGTAACAGCCTTGGTTCGTTACAGTTCGTTCCTTACTGCAACCTACCGGGCTCGACCCTCTCCCTGATAGCCATCAGTATTTGTTTCTAGCCAACGCTGCTCACCGGATTGTAACAACTCCTTTTTCCAGAACGGCGCCTGCGATTTTAACGCCTCCATAATATAACGACTGGCATCGAAAGCATCGCCCCGGTGTGATGCCCACACGGCCACCAACACAATGGGGTCATCCGGAAAAATATCGCCAACCCGATGCACCAGCAAAGTCTCCAACACAAGCCACTTTTCCTGCGCCTGCTCAACAATGATCTCCAGCTGTTTCTCAGTCATGCCAGGATAATGTTCCAGACTCATACCTTTGACATTATCACCTTCATTAAAATCACGCATCGTACCGATAAAAATACTGGTCGCGCCATATTTTCCCGACAGATGAGGGATTCCAGCCTGATACTCTTGAACTTCCCGCCAGGGATCAAAAACATTTGCACAAATTCTGACTGCCATCGTTCAACCTCCAGTCACAGGTGGAAAAAACGCCACTTCATCTTCATCTTTTACCGGTGTATCCATCGCCACATATT
>CAYNIU010000274.1:0-2384 GCA_964397365.1 uncultured Methylomarinum sp.
CGCTTTGGTAACGCACCACCAATATTAATATGATCACGCCCAACCCGGACAATAGCAGAATTTTTGCTTTATCTGTATAGCCATTCAGCATGTTGTTCAACAATTCGCGCTGACTGAAATACTGAACGCCTTCCATATTTTTAAACGCCGATTGCAAAATGGCTGGCTGGTGCTTGGCTATCCAGATCATGATAATTGCCTGCCGGTCTGCTTCAATGATGCGGCTGTCAATTAACCTTTTCACCGGGGTAGCGAAAACCTGAGCCAGTTTCAATGGCTCTGTGAGCGGATAATCAAGATGCCCCAGACGTTTGACTGACAAGCCGTTTTGTTGTAGGGCTTGTTGCCATAGGCTTAAATTATCGGCAGTCACATACTCTTTTAAGCGTTGTTGATTCTGTTGTTGTTGCCTGGCCGACAATATCCAGGGGTATAGGCCAAAGTAGTCAGATAGCGCCCGTTGCTGTTTTAACCGCTCCAGGATTTTGTACACTTGCTCGGATTTTTGCAGCGTCGCTTCGATATTTGCAGCCGTCACCAGAACAAACCGACCCGGTTCTATACTCACCAGTCGAGAGCGGATCTGCCGATCCTTTTCTTTCAAGTCGTTTAACTCCGGCGTCAACTGCTGCATATCTTTCAGCCAATGTAAGGATTTCATTCCTGCCATTGATGCGGTCAACGCAGCCAGTAACAAGATAATTAATCCGCGTCTGTATCGCTGACAAAAGTCTATCCAGTCTTTAACCAGCGGGATATTCAATTGCCTGTATTCCTTTTTGCGGACAACAGTAGGTAAGACATAGCGGGTCAGTAATAATGCCGTTATGATGCCCGTCCCGGCATACACGGCAACCTGCTGAAAACCAGGGTAGCCTGATGCGCCCAAAGCAATATAACCCACCAGCGTGGTCAGTCCACCCAGCGCCATGCTCGGCCAGATTTTCGCCACAGCAAACGTTCTTTGTGACGCCGCCACCATGCGCGCATGGACTATGGCATGTATAGGGTAATCAATACAAATACCCACCAGAGTGGAGCCGATGGCAATGGTCATACCGTGAACATAGCCAAAGGTAACCTGGGTGACCAGAATGGCGGCCAGAATGACAATAGCCAGTAGGGTAAATACCTGAAAAAGTGCGCTAAAAGAACGGAATATCAGCAAAAACAGCACCATCAATGCAATAGAGGAGAGCGCACTGATTTTGCCGATATCCCCTTGAATCAGGGTTTGCGTAGCCACAGCAAAAACCGGCACACCGGTCATTTCCAGTTGATAATTCCTTTGCCATGTTTGCTTGAGCTGCTGAAATTCGTGCTGAATGGCATGTTGAATACGCCCTTGTTCCGGTGCGTCCAGGCCTGACATTGCCGTTTCCAGAATCAGATTTTGATACCCTTGCTTCTTGTCCAGCACTTGCCTGTGCGTTTCGGCCAGCGATTGGAAACCATTCAATGTTAATAACAAGGGATCCTGTAAAGCGATTTTCTTTATGATAGTGCCTTGTGGGGACAATAGTGCTTTTTTCAACAAAACGGCTCTGTGATTTAACCCTTGCGGAGAAAAAATTTTACTTAAATCAATATCAGGATTAAGGCTATACAATGAAGCGGCATAATGACTATAGAGTTCCTGTACGGCTTGCACACTATCTGTTTGTTGCCCGGGAAACCAGACGTCGACTACTCCGGCGATATTGTTTAAGCGGTTTTGCAATGCTTTGGCAAAGGCATTCGAAACTCCGCCTTCAGGCTTTGAAGCCACTGAAAGCAAATAACGCCGTGATAACGCACCGGATTGCATTTCACTGGCCAGCAGGATTTCTTCGGCATTATCGCCGGCAATCATAAAAGCGGAAAGATCGGTTTTAATGGCAACGCTCATCACCGCTACCAGAGCCAATATTGGCGGCAACAGATAAAACAGGATCTTACGCTGGAATTGCAAATTATTCTCCTCGTAATTCCTGATACAAGCGACTGACTATTGTCTTTATTTTGTTGCCTTCATCTGTTTTTTTCAGGGTAAGTTCACTGCTGTCGCCATCGACCTGTTGCAGTTTAATAATATTTGCCGACTGCCCCGGCAACCCCGCAATATCAATTCTGAATGTCGATTCAGGGTCATTTTTGGCCTTCAGCGTCATGATCCATTGTTCATCTGTGGAGAAAAATTTAACCCGGTAAATATTGTTCAGTAATTGCAGATCGGCATTCATCAAGGCTTTAAAAACAGCGATATTCAGGCTTATCGGATTATTTTCATCCAGAGTCCCCTGGTGCCGAACCTTGTTACTGGGATCAAAATAAAACATGTCTTCTCCACTGACGCCCATCAGTAACCGCTCTGGTTTAAGTTGTTCCTTGATCATAATGTCAGG
>CAYNIU010000275.1:0-2378 GCA_964397365.1 uncultured Methylomarinum sp.
GCCATATCAGAATTGTTAAAGATGGCGCCCGTTTTTTTTTGATCATTTTAAAAATTGGTGCGCTGTTTTCCCCCATGCGGTTGTTTTTACCTATCAGCGCGGTGCTTTTTCTGGCGGGAAGTAGCTATTATGGTTACACCTATTATTATGAACACCGGTTTACCAATATGAGCGCTTTATTACTCATGACTTCTGTCACTACCTTCTTAATGGGAATTTTGTCCGAACAAATTTCCAGTCTGCATTATAAGGACTTTGAACGGACTCGGTGGGATGGACGAAAATGAACACTTCAACTGAAAAACCAACGTTGCTTCTTGTCAGTCGTAACTTCCCGCCTTTATTAGGCGGCATGGAACGACTCAATCAACAAATGCTCATTGAGTTGGCGCATGATTATGAAACCGGACTGGTTGGGCCACAAGGCGCACAAGTCATTAACGAAACTCCCAACCACCTTTGGCAATGCCCCAGTTCATCCCTTGTAAAATTTATATTTTATGCCTTCTTTAAGGCCTTACAGGCCAGTAAACATCTAAAACCAAAGCTTATTCTGGCAGGTAGCGGTCTGACCGCACCAATTGTCTGGATTGCCGCTCGCATTTTTAAGGCTCGCTGTATCGTTTATCTGCATGGCCTGGATATTGAAGTTAAGCATTCAGTTTATCAGTGGCTTTGGGTTCCCTTTTTTCGCCATTTTGACCAGGTTATTGTCAATAGCCATTTTACCCAAAGGCTGGCGCTTGAGGCGGGTATTCCGGCTGACCGTATTACCATTCTCCATCCTGGCGTCAAGTTACCCGATTTACGTGAAGCACAGCAAAAACGCCTCAGTTTCAGGGAACGCCATAACTTGGATAATATACCTGTTATGCTTTACGTTGGACGTATTACCGCTCGCAAAGGGCTTTCGGTATTCGCAGAACATATTCTGCCTGACATTATGCAACAATACCCTGAAGCGAAACTGCTAGTTATTGGTGACAATCCATCCTTAGCACTACTCCAGCAAACTGATGAACGCCAGCGTGTTAAAGAGGCTCTGATTGCCAATGCTCTTGAAAGCCGAGTGAGTTTTCTGGGCTGGATTGATATTGATAATGAAGAGCTGAGCGATGCTTACCAGGCTGCTGACGCTCTCATATTTCCAGTACAATCCCGACCCTATGATAATGAAGGATTTGGCATGGTAGCAGTGGAAGCTGCAGCTCATGGACTCCCTACCATCGCCTTTGCCGCCGGCGGCGTAACCGATGCCGTAGTTAATGGCATTTCCGGTCGATTGATTCCTGCTGGTGACAACGCCGCCTTTGCTCAAGCTGTCATAGATACACTTTCCAAGCCTGTTTCCAACTATCGGAATTCATGCCGTCATTTTGCAGAATCTTTTTCATGGACAAACTTTGGCAAAGGTATTAGGCAGATTTGTCATGATGTTGAGGATTTAAACTCATGACTCATCCATCGCCTGCCGTCTGGTTTCCCGCAATCCGCGCCGATAGTGGTACGGATGTTTTTACTGAGAGATTAGTTGACGGTTTACGTCAACGCGGTTTACGCGCAGAAATTACCTGGCTCCCCCACCGCGCCGAATATGCACCCTGGACAATGGCTAAATTAAAAACACCCACATGGGCTAATATTGCTCATGTTAATACCTGGTTACCACGAAAATTCATACCGACAGAAATACCATTTGTAGCCACCATGCATCACTGCGTTCACGATCCCCATCTTGAACCTTATAAGAGCTATCTACAATCACTCTATCACCAATTCTGGATCAGAAACCTTGAACAAGCAGTACTCACTCGTGCAAACCAGATTATTGCAATTAGCCACTATACAGCGCAACGCACAAAAGCAGAATATAGCACTTCAGCTATCCATATTATCCATAATGGTATCGAACTCAACGGCGTTTTCCAGCCAAAAACAAACCCGCACCCCCATCACCCATTTCGCTTACTGTATATTGGCAACTGGTCATCCAGAAAAGGAACGGATTTATTAGCGCCTATTATGGAACAACTGGGCTCAGACTTTGAACTATATTACAACGCAACCCGTCAAAACAATACGCTGTCTAATAAATTACCCTCCAATATCCATTCATTAGGTCATTTAAAAACGACTGAATCAATCGCTGAGGCCTATCAAAATGCCGATGCACTGCTTTTTCCAACACGACTCGAAGGATTTGGGCTTGTTGCCCTTGAGGCACAAGCCTGTGGTTTACCAGTGATTGCCACGCAGGGTTCCTCTCTACCTGAAGTCGTTGAGCACGAAAAAACGGGTCTATTATGTCCACAAGATGATATTTCTGCTTTTGTTACTGCCGCTCGTAAAATTGCTAATGATCCTGAGCTTTGGCAACG
>CAYNIU010000276.1:0-2376 GCA_964397365.1 uncultured Methylomarinum sp.
CCCCAGACGGGACTTTAACCCGCTAGATTGATTGCCGGTGACGGCGTGCGACCTGGCACTTTTATGTGCTGCTTTTATGTGCTTTTATGTGTGTGACACTTTTATGCTTTTAGCTCAATTAACCTACATGCTAATCAATCATTTTTAATTTTACAATAAATCATGTAAAGTTTACAATAGTTGTAGTTAAAGTTTACATAAAAAACAGAGCAATGCACTCATTAGGTAGAACTCAAAGATCAAGTAAAATTAGAACTCATCTACTGGATTCTGTAAAAAAAGGGCAGCCAGATATTGTTCCTGAAACAGCTAAATTGTTTTCAGTTTCAAGACAAACTATTCATAGACATTTGGCATTTCTTGTTGCAAATGAGTGGTTAATTTCAGAAGGAACCACTAAAAATAGAATCTATAAATTAGGTAATAAAAGATTTGCTCAAAAAATTTATGATTTACGAACAATAAAAGAAGATGTTGTTTATAGAAATGATTTTTCTTTTGTTTTCGAGAAAACACCAAAAAATATTGATGAAATATGTCATTACGGTTTTACTGAAATGGTAAATAATGCGATTGACCATTCAGGTGGAACAAAACTCTTTGTTGAAGCAGAAACTAATAAAGATGAGGTAATCATCAAAATATACGATGATGGTGAAGGTATTTTTAAACGAATTGCCCGTTTAATGAATTTAGAAGACCCGAGAGAATCGTTATTAGAACTAAGCAAAGGAAAACTTACCACCGATCCAGATAATCATACTGGCGAAGGTATTTTCTTTACTTCTCGAGCATTTGACGAATTTGTTATTTTTTCCGACGATTTAGACTTTAGACACCATTCACAGCTTGATCATGATTGGTTATTACATGCGAACAATAAAACAAATGGTACGTTCGTAGGAATGCGTATTAACCTGGGTAGTAATACAACTTTGGAAAACTTATACGATGAATTTTCTAGCGGTCCTGATGACTATGCTTTTGATAAAACCATCGTTCCAGTACAATTAGCACTTTACGAAGGTGACAGACTTGTTTCCCGTTCGCAAGCTCGGAGAATTTTAAATCGAGTTGAAAAATTTACCTATGTTATTCTTGATTTTGATGGGGTTGATTCAATAGGTCAAGCTTTTGCTGATGAAGTATTCCGAGTATTTGCTTTGGCTCATCCGAAACTTAAAATTGAAGCCGTTAATACAGTGGAGAATGTAATAAAAATGATAAAAAGAGCAAAACAAGTTTAAAATTAGGTATATCGTTGCAAATTACTGGCGGCAAAAAGCTTTTATTGCTCCTCCACAATATTCATCTGTTTAGGTTTATTTCGCATAATCAGATAATAAACTACCGGAATGACTATCAAGGAGAACATTGTTGAGGCGATGATGCCAAAGATAAAACTCCAGGCAAGCCCGGAGAAAATAGGATCCAGTACGATAATTGCCGAACCGAACACTGCGGCGGCTGCGGTGAGGAATATTGGTGTCAATCGGGTGGCGCCGGCTTCAATCAGGGCGTCGGCCAGCGTAGTTTGCTGGTCACGGTTGTAGGCACGCTCTATAAAGTCGATCAGAATAATGGAATTGCGTACCACGATACCGGCCAGTGCAATCATGCCGATCATGGCTGTAGCGGTAAAAAAGATCGGGGTTTCATAACTGCTTACGGGTTCTGAAAACAGATTGATGAACCAGAAGCCGGGCATGATGCCGATGACTGTGAGCGGTATGGCAATCATCATGATGAGCGGTACACTCAATGAACCGGTTTGACCGACCAGCAAGACATAAATCATGACCAGCGCTGCGGCAAAGGCGATCCCTAAGTCTCTGAATACATCGACGGTAATTTTCCATTCGCCTTCACCTGCCATTTCGGCATGATAGCCTTCCGGTAGCGGCTGCTTATCGAAACTGTCATACATATCCAGTATTGCTTCTACCGGACTGCGACCAGCCATTTCAGCGGTCACGTAGGACAGGCGTTGCAGATTTTTATGATAAATGGTTTGACTACCTTTTTCATTGACCATGTTGCCGATTTCACCGAGTGAAATCAATTTTCCGCTGTCGGATTTAACACGTAACGCCAGCAGGTCGCTTGCCGAGGAGCGTACAGCTCTTGGCAGTTGTATATGGATCAGTAAGGGCTTTCTTTCGGTGACAATGTGTACTGTACCGGATATTTCACCTGCCTGAGCCAGTTTAAGGGTGTTGGCGACCTGTTCGGCTGTCACACCGTTGAGGGCGGCTTTTTCACGGTTAAGTTTAAAATGGATTTGCTGGTGAGCGGCATCAACAAAGTCATCGACATCCACTACGCCTGCTGTCTTTTGCAGACGGGATTTAACCTGATTGGAGACCTGAATAATGT
>CAYNIU010000277.1:0-2367 GCA_964397365.1 uncultured Methylomarinum sp.
AATATCAACAACAACATAATATCGACATGACAATTATGGGGGCTTTCAGTCATACCCGTCTTCACGATATGTTACGGGGCAGTTTTACCCATAAAATGCTAATCAAGTCCAACAAGCCTTTGCTGCTATTGAGATAATATAATTCCCTGGTAATGCACAGAGGTAAAACCGGTAGACATATTTATGCAGTAATCATGACACGCATTTTTCAGTCATCTGACTATAGTACTCCCCATTGTCCAGACGCGTTTAAAAATATTCATAACCGATCAAAACAACGACGATAATCAGGTGTTTTTATTATCAAACGACATAAGTATGATCATTAAGAAAATAATCATAAGCACCGGCCAGGAATAAGGTGCCATAAGAAAAATGCCGAACATCATAAAAATCAATGTCCCCAGAAATATCAACAACCCTGCCCCCAAAAAGACCAAGACCATAAAAATACCGGTAAAAAACAGAACGGCAAATATTGTTGGAATAACTGCAAAACGAGTCAATGGATCGGCAACAGGTTCACCGTTTATCATGACGCTGAACTGCCCTGCTGAAGGGTGGAATAGATAAATCAGACTTGCAATAAGACCACCGATCAATAATATCTTGATGACCAAATGAGTATTTCGATCGAGTTTCATACGATTATGCACCTTAAACTTAATGCGTAACTATTTCACATTTTTTATATTCATCACAACTTTACACACTGTTAATTTCGTATT
Source organism: uncultured Methylomarinum sp. (assembly GCA_964397365.1). Lineage (GTDB taxonomy): Bacteria > Pseudomonadota > Gammaproteobacteria > Methylococcales > Methylomonadaceae > Methylomarinum. Next base: position 729 of record CAYNIU010000277.1, read on the forward strand.
TTTGTAACCCACTCACAGAACTTTATAGAAAAAACATTATGATTTTTATGCATCACCAATCAAAGGGATTCAATCATAATGAATAAACGGTCAATCGAAAGAATAAAATTCATAGACATGCTTAATGAAGAGTTTCTAACCAATACCGGATACGGCGCTTATGCTTACTTATCAACATTTGAGGCCGTCAATCTGTTTGAGCAATTTATTAAACAGTCAAAACCCGCACAATTGTTTATTAAATCCTTTGTCAAAAACTTTAACGATTAGTCAAAATCACTTACTTAATCCATAACTGTTCTCATTGTTGACTGGAGCCTGACTTTTCTTTGACCTCAGTCCCGCAATACCGGCAAAATTTCTCATCGGCAAACAGTACTTCACCACATTCCGAACAATGAGACTGTTCCACCATTGCATGGCCGCAATGATGGCAGAACCGTGCATTCCCCGTAACTTTTTTGCCACAAGCCACACAAATCCTGGACGACTCATGTACAAACCGGGATAAATATTTTGTTATCCCCCGGCTGGCATCAAACAAATATAGCGCGGATTGATATGCATTCAACACCAGCCAAATGCTGACAGCAACAATTAATATTACTGCTACCGTGAAATAGATTGTTTTCCCGGTTTGCTGAATAAACGGCTCAAGCCCTTGCCATAATAATTCCTGCCCCACAATAACGATAACCAGAACGGTCAGCGGTTCTGCAATATGTCGAATAAAAGATAAAATCCCCCCTCTGTTTGGAATAGCAACAATCGCTGAGCGTGCAAAATAAAAAAACATCACCAAAGCAGATAGTTGTGCGCCAAACCAGACTATTTCTGAGGCATTAAAGGTATCTGCAACTTGCAAACGACTCATAACCGGGATCAATGTTATCAACTTCCCGATGACCAATAGCATAATAGCGGCCAGCAGAAATTGAATCGCCTTATGGCATGCATTATTAGACCGGGCTAACAAGGTAGTCATAAAACACCTTCCAAAGCTTAAAAATCAACTTCATGATGATGCGCCTGCCTCAAAAATAATGCAAGCAAGATAATTTCCAGACAAAATCGGCAAAAATATGTTATTTAATAAGCTGAATTCTAGTTACAGCATTTTCTGTTTACGTTAAAAACCTCAAATTTAAACTATACACTTTCGGTGGATGCGTTGCACTTATCCACCCTACGCCTACTGCGTCATAGACGCATTTTGCAGGGTGGATAAGCAACGCGTATCCACCAAAGTCCGTAACTAACGCAATATGAAAACACTGTATATGCTTGTATATATGGGAGAACGTAAGCCATGCCATCATATGATCTCACAGTACTACGCAAGGCTATCAATCAGCTTTTTTTAACTGATGAAGCGATCGTTATTGAGCCATTATTAAGCAGCCTGAATAAATATAATCCCATTTCAGTGGGTCACTCTGCCAAAAAATTAGTCTCCGATATCAGAAACCGAAAAGATCACCCCTCTCTGTTTGAAACTTTTTTACATGAATACCAGTTAGATTCTACCGAAGGTATCGTGTTGATGAGCATCGCCGAGGCCTTGCTGCGAATTCCTGATCATCATACCCAGGATCAGTTTTTGCAGGATAAATTAGCGGCCAGTCATTGGCTGGCTCAT
>CAYNIU010000278.1:0-2362 GCA_964397365.1 uncultured Methylomarinum sp.
GATCACCATAACCGGGTGGTATTTGCCCCCGAGCTTCCTGCAAACGCTCGTTAACCAGTTGCCGGACGAAGTAAATATCCATATCGTCTTTAAAATAGACATTGACTACCGACAATCCGAAATTGGATATCGAACGAATTTGTTCAATTCCTGGCAAACCGTTCATGGAAACTTCTACCGGATAAGTCACATACTTTTCGATTTCTTCAGGCGCCAACCCTGCTGTCTGAGTAAAAATCTGTACCAGATTGGGGGATACGTCCGGAAATGCATCCACCGGCAATTGCTGATAACTGCGATAGCCTGCAGCAATGACTAACACTGCCAATACCAGCATCAATAACCGACTGCGCAAAGAGAGATTAATTATTTGATTCATGATTGTCCTTTAATGATGATGGCCTTCACCAAATTCGCCTTTTTGCAGCTGGGCTTTCAGAGTGAAAGCATTCTGACTGACGTAAGTTTGACCCTTTTTCAATCCCTTCAGAACCTCGACTTGCTGATAATCCCGACGTCCCAAAGAAACCGCTTGCGGTTCAAAATCACCGTCATCATGTTGTACAAACAATACAGTTTTACCATCAATAGTTTGTAACGCTGTCAACGGTACAACGATATCAGCCTTATTTTCTGCAATAGTGACTTTACCATCCACAAACATGCCGGCGTGCCATTGTCCTTCAGGATTGTTAATCACCACCCTCGCTGTAGCGCTGCGAGTCTTTTCATCCAGTGTTGGACTGATCCAGTTAATGGTGCTATCAGCTGAAAGCTCTTGTCCACCCAGACCAAAACGACTGATCACTCTAACCTTCTGTCCCTGATGAACAAAAGGTAAATTCTGCTGATACACAATGAAGTTCACCCAAACCTGTGATAAATCAGCCAAGGTAAAACTGCGGCTATTAGTTCCCAACACCTCACCGATTACGACATGTTTATCAATGATTATGCCATCTGCCGGCGCCCGTAATTCATACAGCGTCAAATCTTTATCGGCATGACGTAAAACAGACTGGACAGCCTGCTCAGTCAGCCCCAAAGCGAGCAATTGTTGTTTAGCCGCTTTACGATTAACCGACATCTCGGCTTGTGCTTGTCTGGCCGCCAGATAATCGCGTTTTGCAGTAATCTTTTCTTTGTATAGTTTTTGTTCCCGTTGCAGCGTGGTATTAGCCAGTTTTAACAAACTATCCGCGGCAACAAACTTCGCTTTTGCATTGGCCAGTTCACGACTGGATAGGGTTGCCAATAAATCACCGGCTTTAACGGTTTCCCCAAGAAATTTATAAACCTGCAGGACTACGCCGGAAACTCTGGGTACAACGTGATATAAACGTTTGGGTTCGACAATCACTTCTCCTGCTACATCCAGAGTTTTTTTAATGACCCCGGATTTTGCCCGGGTTAATTCAATTGAGAACTCTTTTAATTCGGCTGCTGAAAATTTTAGTTCAGGCTCTTCATGACCGGCATGTTCATCATGCTCACCGTGTTTTTCATGTTCATGATCAGCCGACAAAGCTAACGCTGAGAAACTAAAAATAAACAGCAACATTAATATCTTAAAAATTCGCTTCACGCTGACTTGACCTCGCATAGTGTATAATATTGGTTTCATTGATGGCTCTCGCTCACATGTTCAGGTAATGGTTCCAAACCGCTACCAATTAATCGTTCCGTACTGGTAACACTCAAATGATAGTCTGACAACGCCTGTAAATATTGCGCTTTAACGCTGAATAATGTGCGTTGTGCATCCAGAACATCAAGAAAACCGAATTTACCCAGACGATAACCCCGACTGGCGGCATCGAACGCACTTTGAGCGCCCGGTATGACTTCCTGACGTAATGCTGTTACCGTAGCGTAAGCGGCATCCAGCTGTTGATAACTGGTATTCAATGCGGTGGTTATTCTCACTTCCGTATTGCGGCGTACATCCACCGCTTTATTCAAGCGTTGCTCGGCTTCGAGAATCCGTCCCTGATTACGATCAAATAGCTGTAAGGGCATAGAAAAACCGGCAACCATCGAATAATCTCCGGGAATAAGTGATTTACTAACACCAAGTATCGCTTTGACATCGGGAATGGCTTTTGATTTTTCCATGGCAATCACCGCCTGCCGTTGAGTGATTTCCGTCACCCAACGAGCCAAATCCGGATTGTTTTTGAGCCTTTGAAATAATGATTCCAGCGTTGGCGGTTGCTGAATGCTATCCAGGTCGCCAGCTACCGTGTTGAACTGTGGCTCTGTACTTCCCCAGGTTGCCGCCAGTTGTTTACGAGCCGTTTTTAATTTTCTTTGAGCGCGCATCAGTTCAACCCGTGACGAAGCCTCTGCCACTCTGGCTTTG
>CAYNIU010000279.1:0-2356 GCA_964397365.1 uncultured Methylomarinum sp.
AGCTGTTGGGGGTACGTCGCCGTATCGTGCAAACCTGGCTTTATATTGAAGTGGCCTTGATGTTTGGTTCCGGCATTCTGGGTTTGGGACACCATTATTTCTGGATAGGTACACCGGAATACTGGCTGACTATTGGCGGTTTTTTCTCGGCTTTGGAGCCGATTCCGCTGGTTGCCATGGTGGTTCATGCCATCTATGATTCCGGCGTACATCATTTTAAAACCAGTAATCACCCGGCATTTGCCTGGATTATTGCCCATGCTTTCGGTAATTTTTTCGGCGCCGGCGTCTGGGGATTCATGCATACATTGCCACAAATAAATCTCTACACTCACGGAACACAATGGTCGGCATCTCATGGACACCTGGCTTTTTTTGGCGCTTATGCAACAATCAATATTGCATTCTTCTACCTGGCCGCACAAAAAATTCGTGGTAATTGCTGGATGGGTGGCGGTATGCCGGATAATGGCTGGAAATGGAAATCAGCCATGATATTGCTTAACCTGGGTGTAGTCGGTATGACTATTGCCCTGTTGATAGCCGGTTACGAACAATCTTTTATCGAACGAGCGGTAGAAGGTTCAACCTGGATGGGCTATTTTGCCGCACAAAACCACCCTTGGTTCCTACAGGCAATGATTTGGCGTTTAGTGTTTGGTATTATGACATTCTCTGGCGGTATTCTGTTATTTTGGGACTTATTGACAATTGGTAAAAATGAAACCCGGCAGGCCGAACAAATTGTTTCTGAATAAAGAATACCTCATTGATATAGATTTATACTCATCGCTGCCCAAAATCAGGTTAGGGCTGTTCCGGGGGCACAAAAGACGCTGTAAATCTATCCATAGACGCTTGATGACGGCATCCTTGCCGCCATCACATTTTGCCCCCCCCCTAAATACAAGCCGCTGTTCTTGTGCGATAGGTATATATCTGCAAATGAGCAATTGTTTATGTACAAAATACAAATACTATCCACAAAAATTGTCACATTTTTTTACACTATAGAGCCACAAGAAAAAACTCGAAAGACAAATACACATGAAAACAACATATTATAAAATATGGTGCAAATAATGCTTAGAAATAAATTATAACTACTCAACTTAATTTACCTAAGCGAAAATCTTTAATTTCAGTTTTTGCAAACAAAGAGTAGCTATAATAAATTAAAACTTTTGGATACAAATCATGAAAAAGCATATATTAAATACTTTATTCCTCTCATTAGCACTCACTGCTGTCCCAAGTTTTGCTGGTTTAATTAATGTTTCAAAAATAACAATTACACCTTCCACTTTAAATACAGAAGGGTGGCTACAAGTCTCTGAAGTTGTTGCCATCGAAACAATTACAGGAAATGATTTAGCCCTTTCTTCTGCGGGAGCAACAGCTACAGGCTCATCTAATTGGCCTGGTTCAAACGCTAATTTTGCAATTGATGGTAATGGCCCATCTCCTTTTCCCAACATATTTCATTCAAATGAAAACAATGGCTCTTCTTTTTTAGATATTGTATTAGCTACACCTAGCGAATTAGATGCAATACTGTTATTTGGAAGAACCGATTGTTGCTCAAGCCGTGATATTTATAATATTTCTTTGTTTGATTCTAACGGTTCTTTACTTTTTTCGAAAAATGACCTTGATGCCACTTCAGCATCACATTCAGTCACAATAAATCTACCTCACACAACAAACATACCATCTCCCACAGCAATTTGGTTAATTGGTTTTGGTTTAATTGTACTTGTTAGGATACAAAAAAAATCACTGAAAATTTCTATGTTAGCAGTTTAATAAAATATTCACGTCAGGATATAGCGTACGAAATAACTTAAAAAGTAGATATGGAATTTTGTCATAATATTCAGGATCGTAGCAATAAATGCAATGCACAAGAATGGGTAAGCATCGTTTGCATAAAAAACGAACACATACTGAGAGTAACTACTTACCCCCCCCAAAAAAGAGTGGGTGTAGACTATTGATTCATCAGATGGCTTATACAACAAGAATATTGAACAGAACAGTAAGAATTATATTTAGGCGTCCTGAAAAAAATCAATATCCTATACCCACCAATATAAATGACAACCAAATAAGTAAATACCAGAGTAATTTACAAATTACTTAATTTTATTGATAATCCCTTCCAGCTCTTCCAGACTGGTGTAATTAATTACTAGCTTTCCTTTACCGTTGCGTTGATGACTGATTTCCACTTTTGCGCCGGTTTTGTTGCTCAATTCTTCCTGCAACCTTAAAGTGTCCGGATCTTTCTGAGGTTTTTCAGGTTTTTTCTCGTCGGCGATTTGTTGCTGTTGTTTTACCAGTTTCTCTACGGCGC
>CAYNIU010000280.1:0-2344 GCA_964397365.1 uncultured Methylomarinum sp.
GTTCTAAAACTGAACTGGCTCCTATTTTTTAGCTCTTAATTCACATTTAAAGAGCGGATTGATTTTCATTTTTTCCATGAAAAACAGATATTAAGCGTATTGGCGTTATTTTCAGGAATTGTTTTGTTATTATCAGTCATTAAAGACAGGTTTAGAGATATTGGATTGCTTTTGTAAGGTACCTGGTTGATATTACATAGCTCTATTGCTATCCTTCATGTAGCATTTATTTATAGTAATCTAACTCTTGCCGCATTGGCGATTGCCAGTGGGTTTTTATCATCATTCGTAACTAATGACAAATAAAAATAAACGCCGACATGCGCGTTTACAACACAGCGCTGATATTAAAATCTTTCTGGCTTCCGGAAAAGAAGCTATCGTCAGGATGCATGATTTTTCGGAAAGCGGCCTGTTTCTGGAATGTGGTGATGTGAGTATTGTAAAAATAGGCGATATTGTTGACGTGCAAACACTGGAATTTGAAGGCGCTCCTGTACAAAAAACAAAGGTGGTTCGAATAGAGGAAGGGAAGGGATTCGCTGTTGAGTTTGTTAGCGTGTAATATTCTGTGAGCCTTGAATCATTGCCATTAAGCGCTTTGGCCGTGCAAGGCGTGTCCTAACATAAAGGGTGCTTAGCTTAATGATGGTGATATGCCTTAAATATAGGCATAAATGTCTAATCGGTTGCCAAGCTTATTTCATGTGCATTTCTAAGCGGAGACATCCAGAATAGAACCGGGATGATTTTGTTTCTCCGGGTTGGTGCTATCCTTTTGCTTCAATAACTCTACACGAGCCTGATTACTCATGCTGACTGTATTAGCGGCGACACGTTGATCCTGGGCAGATGGGTTGGCGGGAGCTAAAGCGGCTTTGCGGATCTGTTCCGCTTTTCGTATTGTCGCTTCAGGGTCACCTGGAATTGAAGACGTATCTATCTGAACTTCGCCGGCAATTGCGTAACGTTTGCCATCCGGCCCGAGTGCAAAAGTAAAGTTTGCGCCACTGGATGCAATGCCACTGGCGGCATTAAGATGGGCTTGCTCATGGGCTCTGACTTGTTGATCAGTAGTTTTTAATTTTTGTACGACATTTTGCTTGTCCTGAGAATTTTCACTGTTTGTTTTTGGTGTAGATTGTTGCTGTAAATGGGGGGATGTTTCTTCTTTTTTAAACTTTACAAGCTGCTGTGGGCCAAAATTCCCACTAAATCCCCCTTGTGCTGTTGAAACAGAAGATAACATGCTGATTTCTCAATGTATGATGGACAATATTTGTTCGTTGGCGCCGCGCCATTTTTTACTGATGAGCAAGATTGCGAAATTAACCTGATATTTCAACAACTTTCAAATAATGTAATTCATCATAAAATGGATGTTGTAGTAGATGATTTAAGAAAATAAAATCTACTCAATGCTATTCTATAAAGCCTTATTCATTGTGTCTACTTTTGATTTTTCTTCCTTGATAAAACCCGTGCTATGATTGCAATTTTAAATTTTTAGGAATTATAAATGAGAAAGATTTTTTTATGCTTGATCCCTGCTGTTCTTGCTGTAGTTTCTGTTGATGCTAATGCACGGTATATCCCTTATAAAGAGCAGGCGGTTCAAAAGATTACTCCAGAACAATATGATCAGAATAAAGATTCATATATCACTGCGGATGAAGTTGAAGTCGAGTTGCGTGAAGATGCGATTAATAAGGCCATAGATATGCAGAAACATGGCGCTTCTCAAGCTGAGGTAGATCAGGTGATTGAAGATATGGAAGACAGTATTGAAAAGGACGCGGAAGTGATTATCAATATTCTGGACAAAGACCATGATGAATTAGTTGAACCGGAAGAAATAAAATAACTGATTTTGGTTTTTAATTGATTCCATTGAAAAAATAGAAAATAAATCCGGTGTGAGTATGTGGATTATGACTCAGGCATTGAGGCATAAAGATTTCACAGCGGATTTATTCGTAATTATTAATGTCAGTATCCGACACCATCAAACAACTTTCCAAAAAACTGTCCGCCTGTTTGAATACAGATAGACAGTCCTGTAAACGACAACTGGATCGTATTCGCAGCGAATACCAGAAAGGTAAAAATCCGACTGACAAGATCAATCAATTAGCGGCAAAAATTGAACGATCCATAGCCAGGCGTGAACAGCGTAAAGCCTCTATTCCGCCAATTAATTATCCTGATTTGCCGGTTTCCGACAAAAAAGAGGAGATAGCAAAATTCATTCATGGGCATCAGGTGGTGATCGTATGCGGCGAAACAGGGTCAGGTAAAACCACACAATTACCCAAAATTTGTTTGTCAATAGGACGGGGCGAGG
>CAYNIU010000281.1:0-2343 GCA_964397365.1 uncultured Methylomarinum sp.
ATTCTACACTACCTTTACCTTTACCCATACGAACTTCTAATGGTTTTTTGGTAATCGGCTTATCCGGAAATATTCGAATCCACATTTTACCGCCACGCTTGACGTGTCGAGTAATGGTTCGCCGGGCCGCCTCAATTTGACGAGCGGTAATTCTGCCGCGAGTTGTGGCTTTAAGACCATATTCACCAAAACTTACTGTAGAACCACGCAGCGCTGTCCCGTTATTTTTACCTTTATGCTGTTTGCGGAATTTTGTTCTTTTAGGCTGAAGCATTATTCTTTTCCTTCAACTATTTCTTGGAATCACTGTTCACAGATGCCGTATGTGCATCCATGTCATATATTTCACCTTTGAAGATCCAGACCTTAATGCCTATAATCCCGTAAGTGGTGTTAGCCTCTGCCGTGCCGTAATCAATATCTGCACGCAATGTATGCAAAGGCACTCTACCCTCCCGATACCATTCTCCACGCGCAATCTCCGCCCCATTCAAACGACCGGCTACATTGATTTTAATACCTTCTGCGCCTAAACGCATAGTATTAGTTACAGCACGCTTCATGGCCCTACGATACATAATTCTTTTTTCAAGTTGCTGGGCAATGCTTTCGGCAACCAGCTTGGCATCTAATTCCGGCTTTCTAATTTCTTCGACATTCATCTGCACCGGAAGCCCCATCATGGAGGAGACAACCTGTCTCATTTTATCAATGTCCTCTCCTTTTTTACCGATAACGATACCAGGTCTGGCAGTATGTACTGTAATATGAGCATTACTGCCCGGTCGATTAATCTGTATACGACTTACAGAGGCATGAGCTAATTTTTTTTGAATATACTCACGTACTTTTAAGTCCTGCAACAAGAATACCGGATAGTTTTGGCTGTTTGCATACCATCTTGAAGTCCAGTCCTTAACTATTCCAAGACGTATACCAGTTGGATGTACTTTTTGACCCATTTTATTGCCTCTACTCGTATTCTGCTACTTTGATTGTGATATGACAGGTTCTTTTCAGGATATGGTTTGCCCGACCTTTTGCTCTGGAACGTATCCTTTTTAACGTTGAACCTTCATTAACATATACTGTTGATACCACTAATTCGTCGATATCCGCACTTTCATTGTGCTCAGCATTTGCGATAGCAGATTCCAGTACTTTCTTTACGATTGCAGCAGCTTTTTTTGAACTAAACTGTAAAATATTCAGCGCTTTTTCCACTGACAAACCACGTATTTGATCACCTACCAATCTAGCCTTTTGGGCAGATAAAGGAGCATTACTCAATTTTGCTGAAACTTCCATAACCCTGCCCCTACCTAGACTTTTTATCGGCAATATGGCCCTTATAGGTTCGAGTTGGTGCAAACTCACCCAACTTATGACCGACCATGTTTTCTGAAATCAGCACCGGCACATGTTGTCTGCCGTTATGTACTGCAATCGTCAATCCAAGCATATCAGGACTGATCATTGATCTTCTTGACCATGTTTTAATCGGTTTCCGATTATTGCTCTTTACTGCTTCTTCAACTTTTTTCAGCAGATGATGATCAATAAATGGACCTTTTTTAATTGAACGTGGCACGCTTAAACCCTCTTATTTTTGCTTACGGCGTCTGACAATCATATTATCAGTACGTTTGTTTTTTCTAGTTTTATAACCTTTGGTAGGAGTTCCCCACGGTGACACAGGATGCCTTCCGCCAGAGGTTCTTCCTTCCCCCCCCCCATGCGGGTGATCCACCGGATTCATTGCCACACCTCTTACCGTCGGCCTGACTCCACGCCAACGGGATGCTCCCGCCTTACCCAGCGAAATCAGATTGTGCTCCGCATTAGAAACTTCACCTACCACTCCTTTGCAGCCTGCCAAAACCTTACGCATTTCTCCTGATCGCAGACGCAAAGTGACATGCATGCCTTCTTTTGCAACCAATTGAGCTGATGTTCCGGCGCTTCTTGCCAACTGAGCACCTTTTCCGGGTTTCAGCTCAACACAATGTACCGTAGTACCCAGAGGCATATTGCGTAAGGTCATGCAATTACCGACTTTAACAGGCGTTACTTCTGAGGAAATTATTTCCTGCCCAACCTCCAAGCCTTTAGGCGCAATAATATATTTGCGTTCGCCATCCTTAAACAATATTAACGCAATATTCGCAGTTCTGTTTGGATCGTATTCAATACGCTCCACAACGGCTGGAATATCCATCTTATTTCTTTTGAAATCCACGATCCGGTAGTGTTTTTTATGCCCCCCACCGATATGACGCGTTGTAATCCTACCTTGATTATTACGCCCACCACTCTTACTTTTCTTATCAAGTAGTTGCGCAA
>CAYNIU010000282.1:0-2304 GCA_964397365.1 uncultured Methylomarinum sp.
AAAGTGGCTCAATTTTAATGGCCGATACTGGCTCATTTCTGTTGGCCATTGACAGATGGAGCATCCATGTTGTTTATCGCAAGGATGGGGTTAGTAAAATCGAGTCGGAAACAGTTACCGAAATTTTTATTGTGAAACAACAAAAAACGTAACTCGATAATGCCTATAGTTCATAAAAATAAATACGAACCAATCCTTTGTTTTAAACATACATTAAACTCCGGCTGGCTTATCCTGTTGCTGATATTTCCGGTAATTTATAGCAATTTTCAATCCGGCAAAACGCCCGGACATTTTGATCATTTCTTGCGTGGCTTTATCAAAAGTCAGTTTCAGAACACTTAAAGCCCGGTCTTCATAGCCTTCTTCAATGCTTGGAGTTTCCAGTTTAAAGTGGTAAAGATACAATTCCCGAGTATTTTTGTCTTCAATTTCTAAAGGTTCTCCCAATTGCTCCAGCACTGCTGATTTTAAGGGTAAAGCTGCATTAATTTTGTTGATCTTATCAGCGCTGACCTTTATTTGCTTTTTACCCTGATTTATTACCGCCTCCCCTAGAGAACGAAAAGACAGTTCCAAAAATTCAGCTGGGGCTATCTGTAAAAACATGGGTGAAAAAGACCAGGCAATGATCCTGTCTTCCCGATTGAAAGCAAGTGTAAAATAAAATTTAATTTCAGGAAAAACATTATGCCCTTGTTTGTCAACCTTACGAAATATGTATGTCCATAATTTACCATAAGGCGTGTTTTCTTCCATACTGGGACGTAATTTTGCCAGACTGACAAAATCTTCACTAAACAGAATGGGATCTTTGAAGTGTACAGTAAAATCATCTTTTACACTGATTGAGAAATGTTCATCAAAATCGTTCATTTGTCGATAGGTTTGATAAGCGCGCCACCAATAAAAGCAGCCTGTCATGGTAGACAATAGACTGAATATCAATAACATTCGTAAAAACCTGGAGAACTTATTTCTCATTTTAGTCATCTTTAATCATATTGAGCCTGAATTACCGACTTCGAGAGTTGTCCTACTCATATCTTTGCCTTCCGCATAAAATTATATACATATTCATCAGATCAGTTTGGTTTACCCTACGAAATCATGTACGTTTCACATATTAATGCTGTATACCTGAAACCTCATTTTCAGTACTCTGATTCCGTAACAAATTTTCTATATCTACCTTATCAAAACAATATTGTTTACCACAAAACTGGCAGGCTACTTCAATATCATCTCTTTCCTGAAAAATCGTATCTAACTCCCGACGCCCTAGAGCCAGTAAGGTTCCACTGATTTTCTGACTTGAACAGTTACAAGAAAACTCAATCTGTTCCGGCTCATATAACCTGACTTTTTCTTCATTGAATAAGCGGTACAGTATTTCATCACTGTCAAGTGACATCATCTCTTCTTCGGTTACCGTTGCCGCCAACATTTCAATTCGCTCCCAATCTGCTTTGTAACTTTCCTGATTCGGAAGTTCCTGAATAAACAGACCAGCGGCATAATTTTTATTGGCAAATAACCATAACCGGGTTTCCAATTGCTCAGATTGAGTGAAATAAGTTCGTAAAACACCAGCCAGATTATCCTCTTCCAGCGGCACAATACCTTGATACGGTTCCGAAGTTTCAGATTCCACTGTCAGAACCAATTGACCTTTCCCCATCATGTCTTTTAAGGTACCCACGGACACATTATTTGAACTTCGTACCAGCCCCCTTATTTTTCGCTCATGAGTTGCCTGAGCGACCAAAGTTTTCAACGCCCCGCCACCCTGAACCTGCAAAATCATCGAGCCATTAAATTTAATGGTTGCCGACAGCAGAACCACAGCAGCCAAAGCCTGCCCCAGTTGCGATTCAACCGCTTCATTTGCCAGCGTTTGAAATTGCTTAGCCTGCTGCCAGCTGTCCTGTAAACGCACCCATTCCCCACGTACACCCAACTCTTCAAAAATAAAACGTCGCAAACAATCTTGTTCTTTCATCTGTTTTTTAAACTTACTAAACTAAATTCAATCATTATAATCTAATGCATTCGGCAACTGCTCAGCCTATTTAATTGAGCAGCGCCCCCCACTCGTAACATTCGAACTACGGACATTGTCATGATTTTTTCTAACAAAAAAACACAGTTGCCCTCGTCATCCGAAGCCTTACCCGGACGCAACACTCCAATTTGCACACCTGAAAAGCACTTTGTCAGCGGCAACCCTATCATTCCGCCTTTCCCTGAAAATTTAAATCAAGCCATGTTTGGCATGGGTTGTTTCTGGGGAGCCGAAAAGAA
>CAYNIU010000283.1:0-2283 GCA_964397365.1 uncultured Methylomarinum sp.
CTGATAAGCGATATAGCTTGATGCTGCCCTGTTCCAGCAGATAAAAATAACGCGCCGGTTGTTGTTGATGAAATAAATGCTCCCCTTCAGACAAATGCACATCTGCTGAACTGGTAACGATACGGGCAAATTGCTCTTCATTGAGATTGGCGAATAACAGATGCGAACGCAGTGAATTTATCATTTCAAGCCATTTGATTTAGATCAATTACAAAGAACCATGCGCGTTGATACAGTACAGGCACTTTTAACACGCTTGGATCAGGAGATTAACATGTTTTGTTATCAATGCGAACAAACCACCCGTTCGGAAAATGGCGACGGTTGCGCCTCTGCCAAAGGTATTTGCGGTAAAGATGCCACCACTGCCGACTTGCAGGATTTATTGGTTTACGGGATAAAAGGTATCGCTCAATATGCCAAACGCGCTCGCGAACTCGGTGTTACCGACAATGAGGCAGATGGTTTTATCCTTTATGGTTTGTTTACCACATTAACCAATGTCAATTTTAACGCCAACCGTTTTGTCAGTCTGATTCAAGAAGCGGCGCAAATTCGTGACCGCGTTAAATCACAGTATGAAAAAACCGCCAAAGAGCAAGGTATCAGCCCTGAAACTATTTCCGGACCGGCTACATGGACACCGGCGGCAACACAAGGCGAATTATTGATTCAGGCGCAGGCGGCGGCCATTAATAAAGATCTGGATAAAATTGGTGAAGATATTACCGGTTTACGCGCCATGATGTTATATGGTCTTAAAGGCGTTGCTGCTTATGCTTATCATGCTCATGCCCTGGGTTATGAAAACCAAGAAGTCTTTACCCGGATTGAAAATGCGCTCGATTTTCTGGCTGATGAGCCGACAGATGCTGAAGTTTTATTGGAACAATGTCTGGAAGTCGGTTCGATCAATCTGAAAGTGATGGAGCTTCTGGATGCGGCCAACACCGGTAAATTAGGTCACCAGGAACCTGGAACAGTCCGTATCACACCGGTTAAAGGTAAGGCTATTCTGGTCAGTGGGCATGATATGCAGGATTTACTGGAGTTGCTGAAGCAAACCAAAGACAGTGGCATCAATATTTATACACACGGTGAAATGCTGCCGGCGCATGCTTACCCTAAACTCAAAGGCTATCCTCACTTGGTCGGCAATTATGGATCAGCCTGGCAAAATCAGCATGAAGAATTTGCCGCATTCCCTGGCCCTATCTTAATGACCTCTAATTGTTTGATCGAACCCAAGCCGGCTTACCGCGGACGTATTTTTACCGCCGGGCCTGTGGACTGGCCTGGCATTCGTCATATCAGTAACGGCGATTTCACCCCGGTCATTCAAGCGGCAAAAGCCACACCGGGATTTAAAGAAGACAGCGAAGAAAAAACGGTCACTGTGGGTTTTGGTCGCCATGCTGTCATGAATGTAGCTGACAAAGTCATTGATGCGGTTAAAAGCGGCGCCATTCGTCATTTCTTTCTGATTGGCGGTTGTGACGGCGCCGCTCCGGGTCGTAACTATTACACTGAAGTGGCTGAAAAGACACCGGATGATACCGTTATCATGACCCTGGGTTGCGGTAAATACCGTTTTTATGAACAAGACTTCGGCACCATTGGCGGTATTCCTCGTCTGCTGGATATTGGCCAATGCAATGACGCCTATTCAGCAATTCAGATCGCCAGCGCCCTAGCTAATGAATTTGATTGCGACGTTAATGATTTACCCTTGTCAATGATGATTTCCTGGTTTGAACAAAAGGCTGTCGCCGTGTTGTTAACCTTATTATCACTGGGTATCCGCGGTATTCATCTGGGGCCTACTTTACCCGCATTTTTAACGCCAAACTTACTGGCCATACTGGTCGAAAAATTTGCTATTAAAGCGAACGGAAATGCAGCTGACGATATAGCGGCAGCATTAAATAAAGCGGCCTGATTTTTAATCACGGGATAGTGTTTATAAGCGCCGCATTTAAAACAGGACACTTTGTCGAATCCGGCGTCCAGGAGGCTGTCAGATTATGGGTGATTCTACTGCGACAGCCTCCTGGAATGTTACTTTTTACCATGAAGGGCATAAAGATCTGAGTCCTTTTCTCCTTCATTAGCTTCATGGTATGCATGATACATTTTAAACCTGTATTTATATTTATCCCATTTCTTATACGGAGATTCCATGAGTTATACCATTACCCTACAAACTCGCGATAATCAGCACATTGAATTTGATTGTGACAGCGAACAAAGCGTACAGGATGCGGCTGAAGCAGCAGGTTTTTT
>CAYNIU010000284.1:0-2248 GCA_964397365.1 uncultured Methylomarinum sp.
GTTCTTCGGCATTGGCATCCAAGGCTACCGGTTTCCCCATTGCCAAAGTAGCGGCAAAACTTGCAGTGGGTTATACCTTGGACGAGCTGAAAAACGAAATTACCGATGGCGCAACCCCGGCATCATTTGAGCCGACTATTGATTATGTGGTTACCAAAGTACCGCGTTTTACCTTCGAGAAATTTCCTCAGGCCGACGATCGTTTGACGACACAAATGAAGTCTGTGGGCGAGGTCATGGCCATTGGTCGTACTTTTCAGGAATCCTTGCAGAAAGCGCTGCGTGGACTGGAAGTAGGGGTTGACGGCCTGGATGAAGTTGCCGATCTGAAAGAAGATAATATTCAGGATGCTATTCAACGCGAACTCAGGCATCCCGGGCCACAGCGCTTGTGGTATCTGGCTGATGCTTTCCGTAGCGGCCTGAGTTTTGAGGAGATTCATGAGGCCAGCAAGATAGACCCCTGGTTTTTGGCGCAAGTTGAAGATTTAGTTGGTAGCGAGCAAAGTCTGGCCAGCAAAACCCTGGCTACACTGGAGAATGGCGAATTGTTACGTTTGAAACGTAAGGGCTTCTCCGATGCGCGTTTAGCCAGGTTACTGGATACCAAAGAATCGGAAATTCGTAATGTACGCCATAAGCAACAAATACGCCCGGTTTATAAGCGCATTGACTCCTGTGCGGCAGAGTTTTCATCCGCTACGGCTTATTTATATTCTACCTATGAAGAAGAATGTGAAGCACAGGTAACGGATAGGGAAAAAATCATCATTCTGGGTGGGGGGCCGAACCGTATCGGACAGGGAATTGAGTTTGATTACTGCTGTGTACATGCTGCGCTGGCACTACGTGAGGATGGTTATGAAACCATCATGATCAACTGTAATCCGGAAACTGTGTCAACGGATTTTGATACTTCTGACCGGCTGTATTTTGAGCCTTTAACACTGGAAGATGTGCTGGAAATTATTGAGCTGGAAAAACCCAAAGGCGTGATAGTTCAGTATGGCGGTCAAACTCCTTTAAAGCTGGCCAGAGACCTGGAGGCTGCCGGAGCGCCGATTATCGGCACATCACCAGACTCAATTGATTTAGCCGAGGATAGGGAACGCTTTCAAAAACTGCTGGAACGTCTTAATCTGAAACAGCCGCCTAATGCGACGGCGCGTTCGGTTGAGCAGGCCGTTAATTCTGCCAAAGAACTGGGCTATCCATTGGTTGTGCGTCCATCCTATGTCTTAGGTGGTCGAGCGATGGAGATTGTGATCAATGAAGAGGGTTTACGCCGCTATATGAAAGAGGCGGTTAGCGTCTCCAATGATTCACCGGTATTGCTGGATCGCTTCCTGGATGATGCGGTAGAAATGGATGTCGATGCCATTTATGATGGCGAAACTGTGTTAATTGGCGGTTTGATGGAGCATATTGAGCAAGCCGGGGTGCATTCCGGTGATTCTGCCTGTTCCATTCCGCCTTATGATTTAGCGCCCGCTCTTCAAGATCAATTACGGGAGCAGGTGGTCAAAATGGCAGAAGCACTCGGTGTACGTGGTTTGATGAATACCCAGTTTGCGATACAGGGTGAAACGATTTATGTACTGGAAGTCAACCCCAGAGCATCGCGTACTGCACCTTTTGTCTCAAAAGCAACCGGTTATCCGTTGGCGAAAATTGCTGCTCGATGTATGGCGGGTAAATCTTTAAAGGAACAGGGTATTACCGAAGAACGGATACCGGAATACTATTCGGTAAAAGAAGCGGTATTCCCGTTTGTAAAATTTCCCGGAGTCGATCCATTATTAGGACCGGAAATGAAGTCTACCGGCGAAGTGATGGGTGTGGGTAAAACATTTGGGGAGGCTTTTGCCAAATCGCAACGTGCTGCCGGTATCGATTTGAGTCACAGCGGCAAGGTGTTAATGAGTATTCGTGATACCGACAAACCGAAGTTGGCGGAAGTGGCGCAAATGCTGATTGATAAAAGTTATCAGATTGTCGCCACTAAAGGGACTGCGAAAGTTTTGCACGAGGCAGGTATTCCTTGTGAACAAGTTTATAAGGTCAATGAAGGACGTCCTAATACCGTGGATATGATTAAAAATGATCAGGTTCAGATGATTGTGAATACTACAGAGGGCATTAAATCAATAACGGATTCGTTTACCATGAGAAGGGAAGCTTTGCAGCATCGTGTTACCTATTACACAACAATGGCGGGAGCCAAGGCAGCCTGTTATGCTCTTGGTGA
>CAYNIU010000285.1:0-2187 GCA_964397365.1 uncultured Methylomarinum sp.
TTTTACAAAATATCTGGTCAGCAACGCATTGATATTATCCGTGTACTTCATAAACGTATGGATGCACCTTCTCGACTTTTTAAGGCATAACAAGTTATTGTCTTGATCCAGTTAACTTAATACGCTAAATTGAATTTTTTCGCAGAATAAAGCTATCAGCTTTGTAATACTGAGTTAGATAACATACGTTTATAGCATGATATCCAGATACGATTAACATGCAATGCTAAAAAATAAGGGGGGTAAGTCTTGCATTTTGCATACCTAGAAATAAGTAATTCAAAATGCAAGACTTAACCACCATATTTTGTTGAGGTGTTACTGATGAATTTCCGCATACAACGCCTGGAATTCATCCGTCAGTTTATGATTGGGGGCATAATGAACCAACGGACTGGATTGACTGTGTGATTCGCGGATTTTGACTGACGGGGATATTTTTGATTCCAGAACGGGGTGGCCTTCGTTGATGAGGGCTTCAACTAGCTGGCGGGGTAGGTTGGCCTGTTTTTGATATTGATTAACGACAATACCTTCGATATGCAAGTCTGGATTATGGTCAGCTTTGACTTCAGCTATTGAATTCAATAGCGTATAGAGTGCATCTCGTGCAAAGGTATCGCAATCAAAAGGAATCAGGCATTTTTCTGCTGCAATGAGGGCAGATTGACTATAAAAATTCAGAATCGGCGGCGTGTCCATGTAGATATGGTCGAAACCTTCCAGTTTTTCCAGGGCCTCTTTTAATTTGAAAATTTTATAGCGGGAATCCAGACGACTTTGTAAGGCTTCCAGATCAGGGTGAGCCGGGATAATATAGAGATTGGGGAAAGGCGTTTCGTGAATAATGTTCTCCAGACCTTCTTTGCCCCCCCCAAACAAACCTAATCCCAAACAGTCTTTAAAATAGTGGGCAATGGTTTGATCTGAATCGGCGATTTTTTCGCCCAGCAAGTATTGTGTGGAATTACACTGAATATCCAGATCAATTACCAGCGTTTTTTTGCCTTCAACCGCACTGATTGCCGCCAAATTGCAGGTAATGGTTGATTTGCCTACACCGCCTTTTTGATTGAAGATGACCCTGCGCATGTTTTTCCTCATAAAATCAAGTGGATTAAAGCTGGCATTATCAAGCTTTGAGCTTTTAATATCAAATGCGGGTAAAATTTTTGCCACCACATTCTGGGCAGGCAGGAATAACGCTGGTTGATTTGAAGGCTATTTGTTTATCACAGTCGTCACAAACAAAGGTTCCCGGGCTAGTAATTTCACCGCTTTTGTAAGGATGGTATTTTTTTGCCTCAATATCGATTTTCGCCAGTTCAATGCGGGTTCTATCGGCAATACTCAAAAAATCATCCAGGGCAAAATTCTCAATCAGTTCTATATCGAATTTAAGCCAGTCGGACAATGAATCGTTATCCTGAACGGGCGTTGGTGCTGTTGCTGCATGTTCGATATCGCGCATCACATAATGAGACACCCTATCCAGTTCTTCCTGAGAGACTTCCTGAATAAAGCCACCGAACTCACTGACTTTTTCTTTGGCAATTTCCATTGCTTCAGCAACAGTATGCAATGAGTCATCCATGGTTTCATATAAAGATTCCATTAATTTATTGTATATTTCGATCAATTTATTATCACTCATGACTCTCTCCATAACAATGGCACTTTAGATTTATGCTTCTGTAAGGTATTCTAACGCTTTTGACCGGTAAAAGACGAGCAGGATGGAAGAAAATTACAAACCGTTAGCAATTGAGCAACAAGTACAGGAAAACTGGGAACAATCAGGAGTTTTTAATGCTTCTGAAGATTCAAAAAAGGAGAAGTATTATTGTCTGTCGATGTTTCCTTATCCCAGCGGCAAATTGCATATGGGACACGTCAGAAATTACACCATTGGTGACGTGCTCAGTCGTTTTCAGCGCATGCAGGGAAAAAATGTTATGCAACCAATGGGGTGGGATGCTTTTGGTTTGCCGGCGGAAAATGCGGCGATGCAAAATAATGTACATCCTGCTGACTGGACTTATGAAAATATAGCTTACATGCGGAATCAGCTCAAACGCCTGGGTTTTGGTTACGACTGGAAACGGGAACTGGCGACCTGCGACCCGGAATATTACCGTTGGGAACAGTGGTTTTTTCTGAAACTACTGGAAAAAGATCTGGTTTATA
>CAYNIU010000286.1:0-2180 GCA_964397365.1 uncultured Methylomarinum sp.
TCATCAAAAGGCTAAGTATAGGCGCTGATTTATGTAACAGCGCTCGCGGGATGATGCTGTCGATGGGTTGTATTCAGTCGCTGCAATGTAATACGGGGCGCTGTCCTACCGGTATTACTTCACAAAGTCCGGGGTTAATCAAAGGGCTGGATATTACAGACAAGCGTCGTCGGGTAGCTAATTTCCATCAGGAAACAGTTAAAAGCGCCGCTGAAATTTTAGCCGCTGCGGGACTGTGTCGAACCGAAGAACTGGGGCGCAAACATGTATTCAGACGTATCAGTCAGACAAAAATTAGCCATTATCAAGATATATATCCATCCGTAACCACCGGCAGTTTGTTGTCAGCACCATTTCCGTCCGGGTTTGCCGATGACATGAAGCAGGCTAATGCCGAAATGTTTAATTGTACGGTGTGTGAAATAAACTGATAGATATGAAAAAAACTCCATCATCCTTTAAAAAAAGGCGGCGCATTAAACGCGCAGGAAAAAGACCTGTAAATGAGCCCCTAAGTTGGCTGAGCTGTGCTGTTAGGCATGATATAGTTCGATATTCAGGCAAAATGGCCATTTTCGTTGGGACATTACTGATGCTTATTAATCATGGCGATAAACTTTGGCTGGGACAACTAACCCTGGTTGACTGGCTTAAAATTGGTTTGACCTATCTTGTTCCCTATGCAGTTTCCACCTGGTCCTGTGTCGATACATATCGGAGACATCATGTTAAAAAATAAACTGGAATTACTGAGTAGAAGAGAACTTATTGACAAAATGCAACGGCTTTGTGAACAAAAACTGCAACCTACCTCATTGGTTTTTATCGAAATTAATAATGCCATTCAAGTCGCCAGAATATTACAAGGTTTTTGGGCAGAACAGCAATTGATCAATGCGGTTGAACGAATCATTATTGAACATATTGCTGGCCATAATTGTTTACATATCGCAAAAATGAACCATCATATCTTTGCTTTGGTTTTTATCCGGTCTGTGCCCGAAGTTGTGGAAATTGTTGAATCGTTAGCCGAGAAAATTGATCTGAAAGACTTGGAAATTATTGACTCAGAAAATAAAACTGACGCTAAAGTCTATTATCCCAAATTAAATATCGGAGTAACCCCGCTGACACCGCTTTATAACCAGGCTGAACTGGCTATCACAGCAGCTGAAGAAGCCCTTTATCAGGCCCGCAATGTTGGTAATAGTATTGTCAGAGCCGTGCAACCGGATAACGAAAAATTACATCGGTATTTTGATAGTTTACACTTATTACCGGTATTAAGGGCAGGCCTGGTTGAAAACTCTTTTGTTTTGTATGCCCAGCCGATTGTTCCCATCGTTCCTCAACAAGGCGTCAAAAAGGTCGAAGTCTTACTTCGCTACAAAGATCAAAGCGGCAGAGTGTTTCTACCGGCAAAATTTTTACAATCAGCAGCTTTATTTAATGTCAGTCGGGAAATTGATCTTTATGTGGTAGAAAACTTTTGCCTGTTTATGCAACAACAACCTACCGAGATGGTGTATTCACTGAATATTTCCGGTAGTACCGTGCGTTATCCACAGTTTTTTGACTTTGTGAGAAAACAATTTGCACAATTTGCCGTTAATCCGGAGCAAGTCTGTTTTGAAATTACCGAAAATGTAGCTGATAAGGATTATGAGCAAGCATCTCAATTGATGTTTAGATTAAAAAATGAACTGGGTTGCCTGTTATCGCTGGACGATATTGGTATTGGTTCCAGCAATTTGGCAAACCTGCCTAAATTTCATGTTGATTACCTGAAAATAGACGGCTATTTTGTGCAGCATTTATTAAATGAACCCTATTCAGAACAGGTTGTTCGTTTTATAACCGCATCGGCAAAACTTTTAAACAAAAAAACCATAGCGGAATTCGTCGAACATGCCGAACAGCGTAAGAAACTACATGAACTCGGTGTGGATTTTATTCAGGGCTATTTAACCGGTCGACCGGAACTATTATTTAACCCGGGTATTTGACCGTGAAGGATATATTCTTCTCTCCCTATTCTGTAAGTAAATGGATGGTCTTGCGACAAAAAGACATTATTCATTTTATTCAAAAGGATACCACCATGCTAGAGCAGATAGATGGATTCGACTTATTCAAACAGGCTGGAGGCGCTGCTTTATGAAAGTGACAAAGGTTTTGTT
>CAYNIU010000287.1:0-2177 GCA_964397365.1 uncultured Methylomarinum sp.
AGACCGACAGATTGATGTTTCGAACTTTAATCAAAGTCAATGGTGTCGGTCCCAAATTGGCGTTAACCATACTTTCCGGACAAAGTGCGGCAGAATTTCATCATTGTATTCAGGATAATGACAGCCAGTCTCTGATCCGTCTGCCGGGCATCGGTAAAAAAACAGCAGAACGGTTAATTGTGGAAATGCGCGACCGTTTGCCTGATTTAAGCGATTCCTCAGAAGTACGCGCTAATATGCCGGCAAACTATTCGGATGGATTAGGCGGTAATCCAAAACAGGAAGCGATAACCGCTCTGTGTTCGTTGGGGTATAAACCTCAGGATGCCGCTAAAATGGTACAGAATATTTCCATAGCCGATAAAAGTTGTGAAGATATTATTCGTCTGGCTTTACAGGGTGTGCTCAGGTGATAGAAAGCGATCGTTTGATTAGCGCACAGGGAAACTTGGATGAGGAACGACAGGATAGAGCGATCCGACCAAAACGCTTAAGTGATTACATTGGTCAGAAGGCATTGCGTCAGCAAATGGAAATATTTATCAAAGCAGCAGTGGCGCGTTCTGAAGCACTGGATCATGTATTGATTTTTGGGCCGCCAGGGTTAGGTAAAACTACATTGGCCAATATCATAGCGGCTGAAATGGGAGTCAATTTACGCCAGACTTCCGGACCTGTACTGGATAAAGCTGGAGACCTAGCGGCGCTGTTGACCAATCTGCAAGCTCATGATGTGTTGTTCATTGACGAAATTCACAGATTGAATCCAGCCGTAGAAGAGGTGCTGTACCCGGCCATGGAAGATTACCAGATTGATATCATGATTGGTGAAGGCCCGGCTGCACGCTCAATAAAACTGGATTTGCCGCCTTTTACTCTGATAGGGGCAACGACACGGGCTGGATTATTGACTTCACCGTTAAGAGATCGATTTGGCATAGTGCAACGGTTGGAATTTTACAGGGTTGACGAATTAGCCGAAATTGTTATTCGTTCGGCAAAATTATTAGGCGTTAATATGGATAATGGCGGTGCTGATGAAATAGCCTGCCGGTCGCGGGGAACCCCCAGAATAGCCAACCGTTTATTAAGGCGGGTGAGGGATTTTGCCGAAGTCAGAGGTGATGGTGTGGTTATTCGTGATATTGCCTGTCAGGCGCTACAGATGTTAAAAATTGACGATAATGGTTTCGATGCCCTGGATAGAAAATTTTTGTTGTTGATGATTGAGCATTTTGATGGTGGTCCGGTGGGATTGGATACTCTTGCAGCGGCCATTAGCGAAGAGCGCGGTACGATTGAAGATGTACTGGAGCCTTATTTGTTACAGCAGGGATTTATTATGCGTACTCCAAGGGGAAGAGTGGCGACACAAAAAGCTTATTTGCATTTCGGGCTAGTTGCGCCTGAGAATGAATCAGTGAGTGCAGATATTTTTAAGTGAGTAAGCAAATGAGATAGTTCTCACGTTCTGCGATATTGTCATCAAGGTTACAGGATGTATTTATGCCGTGTCTTGAGAGGTAAAATCGTTATTTAGCATTAAGAAGGTACGCGATGTGTACCCTGCCAAGAAGCTCCTGCTTAACTTAATGGCAGTGGTATAGAGCGTGAGAATAATACTTAGATAATATAAAATGAAAAGATTTGACTGGCCCATTCGGGTTTATTATGAAGATACTGATGCCGGCGGCGTGGTTTACTATGCCAATTATCTGAAGTTTTTTGAACGCGCCAGAACCGAAATGCTGCGTTCTTTGGGGTTTGAACAGGATGAACTGGTGGTCGGACAGGGAGTTATTTTTGTAGTGCGTTCGGTCAAAGTCGATTATTTAAAACCTGTCCGTTTTAATGAACAGATTATTGCCAGCGCCGAAGTGAGCCTTAAGAGAAAAACCAGTTTTGTTTTTGAACAAGAAATTATTCGTGATGATGAATTATTGTGTAAAGGCGAAATCGGTATTGTTTGTGTGGATGCTGAAAGTATGAGGCCTAAAGCCATTCCATTAGCTATTCTGGAAAAGATATGACGAGTAGTTTTTCATTTATAGAGCTGGTTTTAGAAGCAAGTTTTGTCGTGCAGTTTGTTATGCTGCTTTTACTGGCCGCTTCGGTGATTTCCTGGACCTTTATTTTTACTAAACGTAAGGAACTAAAACAGGCTATTGAAATCACAA
>CAYNIU010000288.1:0-2164 GCA_964397365.1 uncultured Methylomarinum sp.
GCATGATAATAGCCCACCCAACGCAACATCCCTTGTGGAACATGATTGCGCTTCCAGACCCCGGCCACATACTTGTTAGCTTCCGCCAAAGTAGGATAGATATGAATCGTTCCTAAAATTTTATTCAGACCGATGTTGTATTTCATTGCCAGAACGAACTCGGCAAGCAGATCACCCGCATGTTCACCGACAATAGTCACCCCCAGAATCTTATCCTTGCCGGGTTGAGTCAATACTTTGACAAAGCCCTGAGCTTCACCGTCAGCAATGGCGCGGTCGAGATCCTCAATACCGTAAGTCACCACTTCGTAAGCAACGTTCTGAGCTTTGGCATCCTGTTCATTCAGCCCTACTCTGGCCACTTCCGGATCAGTAAATGTAGACCACGGAATAACTGAATAGTCGGTGCGGAATCTCCAGAAGCGGCCAAATAAAGCATTAACGACGGCATACCAAGCCTGATGGGCAGCCGTATGGGTAAACTGGTAGGGTCCTGCAACATCGCCGCAGGCATAAATATTGGGATAATTGGTTTCCTGAAAGGCATTGGTTTCTATCATTTTTCGCGACGTTAAGGTAATACCTAATTCCTTGACCCCATATCCAGTAATATTTGCCGCCCGACCAATGGCAACCAGTACTTGATCGAATGCAATTTTGACCGTTTGGCCCCTACATGTGGCAATCAGGATTTTTTCGCCATTTTCGATTACAAATTCCTTTGCTGTGTGTTCCAGACGCAAATCAACACCTTCCTGTTTAAAACGGGTTATAACGGCTTCTGATACTTCAGGATCTTCCCGAAACAATAAACGTGGAACCATTTCAACCTGCGTCACCCGACTGCCTAGACGGGCAAAACTTTGGGTCAATTCACAGCCGATCGGCCCACCTCCTAACACCACCAGGCGTTTGGGCAATTCCCGAAGATTCCAGATGTTATCTGATGTCAGCGGTTCAATCTTGTCAAGACCCGGTATCGGCGGCACAAACGGACGTGCACCGGCAGCAATAACAATCGAACGGGTTGTTAATGTTTTAATCCCTTCTGCAGTGGTAACCTGAACCTCCCATGGAGAAATAATTTTAGCCTCACCTTCAATTACATCGACGCCCAGATGAGTATACCGATCAATCGAATCATGCGGCTCAACGGTTTTAATAACAGCTTGTACTCGCTCCATGACATCGGCAAAATCAAAATTGGCATTAGCCTGTTTGATACCAAATTCTTCCGAACGCTTTAAATGAGACAGCCACTTGGCCGAACGGATCAGAGCTTTTGAAGGAACGCAACCGGTATTCAAACAATCACCGCCCATTTTATGTTTTTCAATCAAAGTGACTTTGGCTTTAACGGCTGCTGCTATATAAGCGCTGACCAAGCCACCGGAACCGGCGCCAATCACAATCAGATTATTATCGAAATGTTTAGGTTTGCGCCAGGGTCGATAAACTTTAAATTTTTTGATTACATCAACTATTTTTTTGGCCAGCAATGGAAATAATCCTAATAAAACAAAGGATCCCAATAAAGCCGGAGATGAAATATCCGATAGGGATTCAATTTTCGCTAGTTGAGTGCCGGCATTGACATAGACAATAGTCCCGGCCAACATGCCGATCTGACTGACCCAATAGAATGTCCATACCCTAAGAGCTGTTAACCCCATCGTCAGGTTGATCATAAAAAACGGAAAAACAGGTACTAATCTCAAGGTAAACAAGTAAAAGGCGCCGTCGCGATTAATACCTTCATCAATCGCTTGCATACGGTTTTCAAAATGCGATTTAACGCTATCCCGGAACAAAAAACGAGCCATTAAAAAAGCCAGCGTTGCCCCGATAGTCGATGCAAAAGAAACAATGAGCGTACCCCATAACACTCCGAAAACAGCGCCGCCCGCCAATGTCAATATGGTCGCTCCGGGTAACGATAATCCTGTCACTGCAATATACAGCAGACTGTAGATTGCAACAGTCCATTCAGGATATTTACCATGATAAGATTCGATCAGCGCCTGTTTTGATTTCAAGACTTCCAAACTCAGATACTGCTGAAGATCAAAATAAAAAAAGGCGGCTATCAAAGTTGCGATCAACAACAGTAACAAAACCTTTGTCACTTTCATAAAGCAGCGCCTCCAGCCTGTTTGAATAAGTC
>CAYNIU010000289.1:0-2130 GCA_964397365.1 uncultured Methylomarinum sp.
AAGGGCACTTGACTATGCCGTGAAAATCAAGGCAGGAGGCTTCGATAACCTCCTTACAATAACATCCATTCTATATGGAACCACTCTGATCACGAATGACAAACCACTCCATGATAAATTAATTCACTATACAGACGAATACCAATTCAAGATAAAACTTTTCAGAAACATGGAACCCCTATGATACAAATAAACGAATATGTTTATATAATAAAAATGTTGGTTCTCGACTCTAAGCCAAACCCAGAGGCAATGGCAGCGCGGGCAGTGGAGCTTTTACAGGATGAAACGCTGTGGGAGAACCTGTCCAGGAGGGCGCTTGCATGGGCAAAAGAGTTCGACTGGGAACAGAGCGCAGGGGAGTTCCTGAGGGCGATGGAGGCATGGACATGAAGAGCGGGCTTGTGTCAGTGATTGTTCCAACCAAGAACTCAGCAGACACAATTGAAACCTGTTTAAAATCGATTAAGAGTCAAACATACCCAGATATAGAGATTATCGTGGTTGATAATTATTCAAAGGATGGAACTGTAGAGATAGCAAAAAAATATGGTAAAGTCTTCAATAAGGGGCCGGAGCGATGTGCGCAAGTCAATTTTGGTATTAAAATGGCTAGTGGGAAGTATGTTTATAGAGTCGACAGTGATTTCATATTAGACGACACTGTAGTGGCAGAGTGTGTTGAGATGTGTGAAGAGAAAGGATATGATGCAGTTGCTGTTCATAATACCTCTGACCCAACAATTAGTTTTTGGTCAAAGGTCAGAAATCTTGAAAGAGATTGCTATAGGGATGATGAGTTAAATATTGCTGCAAGATTTTTTAGAAAAGATATTTTTGACGATATCGGTTTGTTTGATGAAAATTTGGTTGCAGGAGAAGATTATGATTTACATAATAGATTAATAGATGCTGGTTTTAAAGTGGGAAAAATAAAATCTCAAGAAGTGCATATCGGAGAGCCAAAATCTCTCTGGGAGATTGCCAAAAAACACTATTATTACGGGAGAACAATTGGTGAATTTATTAAAAGAAATCCAGAAAAAGCGAGAAAACAGCTCACACCTTTAAGGCCAAGCTACCTAAGACATTGGAAAAATTTCTTAATGCATCCGATCCTAACAATTGGATTTGTCATTTATCAGTCTGTCAGGTATTCATCAGCAGGACTGGGATTTTTAAGCACAAAGTTGAAGGAACAAAATGAAAATACAAATCCGACAATTTAAACAAACTCAACCAACCCACCTCAGACACTGGCGGCGCCTCGCACGCGACCCAATACACACCGTAGGATTCATGTTCATGAAGGGTTGTGAATTTGCAGCAGGAGGGGTGGGGCTTATGGTGAGCGGGGTGAAGGGATGAAAATGGATTTATCTGGCAGACTGCGAATAATAGAGAGGTTAGGCTCAGGTTTCGATGGCTTTTCATTAAGTATCGGAAGTAAAGAAACTCGCTTTGCAAATATCAACGTAGATATAGACGTTGGCGCACACCCAGAGATTGTGGCAGATGTCTGTTTTTCACCGTTCAAATCAGAAGTATTCGATTTGATTTATTTCACAGATGTTATTGAGCATTTGCCAAACGGTAATGAGCAGTTAGCTCTGAGGGAGATATATAGAATGCTTAAAAAGGGTGGCATACTTATCCTCACAACACCTCATGATAATAGATTGTTCACTGTGTTTGACCTAGCAAGGTATATCGTAATACATAGACATTATAAAAAAGAAAAAATTAAAAATTTATTAAACGAATGTAACTTCAATGTTGATCAAATATTTACAGCCGGGGGAAAGTTCGAATGCATATGTAATTTATGGCATTATTTGATTACATTTCCGATGGCAAAAATTTTTGGAATTAAATTGAATTATGCACCATCGTTACTAACAAATTTATCGGATAAAGAATATGACAAAAGAAATTATAATGGATATACTATTTTTTGTGTGGCATCGCGCGAATAAGCGATACAATCAATCACACTGGCGGCGCCCCGCACGCGACCCAATACACACCGCAGGAGCCATATTCATGAGGGCGTGTGAGTTTGCGGTGGGAGGAGCGGGGCTTATGGTGAGCGGGGTGAAGATATGAAGATTGCTTTTTTTATGGCGCCTT
>CAYNIU010000290.1:0-2114 GCA_964397365.1 uncultured Methylomarinum sp.
AGACCGACAGATTGATGTTTCGAACTTTAATCAAAGTCAATGGTGTCGGTCCCAAGTTGGCGTTAACCATACTTTCCGGACAAAGTGCGGCAGAATTTCATCGTTGTATTCAGGATAATGACAGCCAGTCTCTGATCCGTCTGCCGGGTATTGGTAAAAAAACCGCAGAACGTTTAATTGTAGAAATGCGTGATCGCTTACCGGATTTAAGCAATTCCTCAGGTGCAAACGATAATATGCCAACAAACTATTCGGGGGGGCTTAGTGGCAACCCAAAACAGGAAGCGATAACCGCTCTGTGTTCGTTGGGTTATAAACCTCAGGATGCCGGTAAAATGGTACAGAATATTTCCACAGCAGATAAAAGTTGCGAAGATATTATTCGACTGGCTTTACAGGGTGCGGTTAGGTGATAGAAAGCGATCGTTTGATTACTGCACTGGGAAGCTCTGATGAAGAGCGACAGGATCGTGCGATCAGACCAAAACGATTAAGCGATTACGTTGGCCAGAAAGAATTGCGTCAGCAGATGGAGATATTTATCAAGGCCGCAGTGGCGCGTTCAGAAGCATTGGATCATGTATTGATTTTTGGACCGCCGGGGCTGGGTAAAACCACATTAGCCAATATCATAGCTGCTGAAATGGGAGTCAATCTACGCCAGACTTCCGGGCCGGTGTTAGATAAAGCCGGAGATCTGGCTGCCCTGCTGACCAATCTGGAAGCGCATGATGTACTGTTCATTGACGAAATTCACAGATTGAATCCAGCCGTAGAAGAGGTGCTGTACCCGGCCATGGAAGATTACCAGATTGATATCATGATTGGTGAAGGCCCGGCTGCACGCTCAATAAAACTGGATTTGCCGCCTTTTACTCTGATAGGGGCAACGACACGGGCTGGATTGCTGACATCTCCGTTAAGAGATCGATTTGGTATTGTGCAACGACTGGAATTTTACAGTGTTAAGGAATTATCCGATATTGTCATCCGTTCAGCAAAAATGTTGGGAGTTAATATGGATGGCGGCGGCGCTGATGAAATAGCCTGTCGGTCGCGGGGAACGCCCAGAATAGCTAACCGCTTATTGAGACGGGTACGGGATTTTGCTGAAGTCAAAGGCGACGGTACGGTTGTTCGTGATATTTCCTGTCAGGCGCTACATATGTTAAAAATTGACGAGAACGGTTTTGATGCCCTGGACAGAAAATTATTACTGTCGATGATTGAGTATTTTGATGGCGGGCCGGTGGGACTGGATACTCTTGCTGCGGCCATTAGCGAAGAACGAGGTACGATTGAAGATGTACTGGAGCCTTATTTGTTACAGCAGGGGTTTATCATGCGTACACCCAGAGGAAGGGTGGTCACACAAAAAGCTTATTTGTATTTCGGACTACAGGCGCCTAAAAATGAATCACTGAGTGAAGATATTTTTAATGGGTAACAGATAAGTATTAACGTAACCCGACAAGCTTATGAAAATGGTGGATTACGCTATCACTAATCCACCCTACAACACATAAAAACTCTTAACTTAATGGCCGTGCAGGTAAAAACTTTAATTATAGAAAATGAAAAGATTTAACTGGCCCATCCGGGTTTATTACGAAGATACTGATGCCGGTGGCGTGGTCTATTACGCCAATTATCTGAAGTTTTTTGAACGCGCCAGAACTGAAATGCTACGTTCCCTCGGTTTTGAACAGGATGAACTGATTGCCGGGCAGGGCGTGATTTTTGTAGTACGCTCGGTAAAGGTCGATTATTTAAAGCCCGTTCGTTTTAATGAACAAATTATTGCCAGCGCAGAAGTGATACTCAGGAAAAAAACCAGTTTTGTTTTTGCTCAGGAAATTACTCGGGATGATGAATTGTTGTCTAAAGGCGAAATCGGTATTGTTTGTGTAGATGCTGAAAGCATGAGACCTAAAGCCATTCCATCGGCTATTCTGGAAAAGTTATGACGGGTAGTTTTTCATTCGTAGAACTGGTTTTAGAAGCAAGTTTTGTCGTACAGTTTGTCATGCTCATTTTGCTGGCCGCTTCAGTGGCATCATGGACCTTTATTTTTACTAAACGTAAGGAACTAAAACAGGCTATTGAAATCACAA
>CAYNIU010000291.1:0-2095 GCA_964397365.1 uncultured Methylomarinum sp.
AATTATTGAGGCGTTACCATTGGCCGGGTAATACCCGGGAGCTGAGGAATGTCATTGAGCGCTGTGTTTTATTGGCAGAAGGTTGTGAATTTCCGGTACAGTGGATGCAGCTCCCGCAAATATCTACTCCGGCTCAGTCGGCCACTGACAGTGTACTCCTGACTATTCCGTTAGACGGCAGTCTTACTCTGCAGGAAATGGAACAATATATTTTACAAAAAGTATTGGAAATGACAGATTACAACGTAACAGCTGCCGCGAGAATGCTGGGATCAACCCGGGAAACACTGCGTTATCGGGTACAAAAATATCAATTGAAAGGTAATGACTAATTGACGGAATTTATCTTAAGTTTCATTTAAAAACT
Source organism: uncultured Methylomarinum sp. (assembly GCA_964397365.1). Lineage (GTDB taxonomy): Bacteria > Pseudomonadota > Gammaproteobacteria > Methylococcales > Methylomonadaceae > Methylomarinum. Next base: position 368 of record CAYNIU010000291.1, read on the forward strand.
TGTAATTTTTCATTATCCATAGGCCTCCTCCTTTGCTCTACATTATTGGGAAAATACGAGAAATCAGTTTTGGGTTATATGACCCATATTGAGCGGTTTATATAAACCAATATGTTATATGGTAACCCGGTCCTTGTTTATTTAAAATAAATAAATAACTTCACAGTCAATGGTTTAACATAAAAAATGCTTTGGCATAGGGTGTGCTTGTTACTATTTCAGTTTAACTGAATGTAAGAAGGATAATTCTATGACTCATTCCTCTATACCTGATCAACCGGCAACAGGTCTGGCCGGTTTAAAACAATACTGGCGTGATGATCTGATTTCAGGCTTTCTGGTGTTTTTAATCGCTTTACCGTTATCTTTAGGGATTGCAATGGCATCAGGACTGCCGCCAATGGCCGGAATACTCAGCGCCATTGTCGGCGGTATGCTGGTTTCTCGTATCAATGGCTCTTTTGTGACTATTGCCGGTCCTGCGGCCGGTTTGATTGTGGTCATTCTGGATGCTGTTGAAACAATGGGTGCCGGCGATCCTGTTGCGGGTTATCGTTTTGCGTTGGCCGCTATAGTTATAGCAGGGCTTTTACAAATCACCATGGGCTTTTTTAAAGTCGGTTCTATCAGCGCATTTTTCCCTACTTCTGTGGTGCATGGTATGCTAGCGGCTATTGGAATCATTATTATGACCAAGCAGGTGCATGTGATGTTGGGAGTGACACCGGACGCAGGCAGTCTGTTTTCCAGCATGGGACAAATTCCTCACAGCATTTTCAATATGAATGCTGAAATTGGCTTTATTGGTATTAGCGGTTTGTTGTTATTGATTCTCTGGAATAAATTACGGTATCCGCTGTTCAAAAAAATTCCTGCGCCGATTGTTGTGGTACTGTTGGGCATCGGCTTGGGAAAGTTTTTTGATTTGGCTCATACGCATATTTTTCATGTTCAACATCAGATTGATATGCTGCTTAATCATGCTTTACATGAAAATACTGTTGGCCCAAATTATCTGGTTGCTATTTCCAATCACTTTATCTCCAGCTTTTATTTTCCTGATTTTTCCAAATTTTTCACCGTAGAATTCTGGATAGCCGTAGTCAGTATTTGTCTGGTAGGCAGTCTGGAAAGCTTACTTACAACGATTGCTGTTGATAAACTGGACCCTTACAAACGCCGGTCCAATTTGGATAAAGATATCATGGGTATTGGCGCCGGTAATAGCGTTGCCGGTCTGATTGGAGGTACTGCAATGATTTCTGAAGTGGTACGGAGTTCGGCCAATATTAATAACGGCGCTAAAACCGGTTGGGCTAACTTTTTTCATGGCGGCTTAATGCTGTTATTTGTGGTCCTGTTTCCCCAGGTGATTCATAGTATTCCTCTGGCAGCGCTGGCGGCATTACTGGTTTATACTGGGTTTCAATTGGCCGCGCCTAAAGAATTTACTAAGGTGTTAAAGGTTGGTACTGAACAGTTCTTAATGTTTATCGTTACTATTATCAGTGTGCTCGCTACTGATTTGCTGATTGGCGTAGCTATCGGTATTGTCGTCAAACTGATTGTTCATATATTACGTGGCGTATGGTTGAAAAATCTGTTTAAAATTTACTTCACTGTTAAAGAGTTTGCTGATAACGAGATTTCTGTGAAACTTGACGGTTCAGCGCTGTTTACCAATTTTCTGCCGTTTAAAAAAGCGTTAGACAATTTACCTGAAGGTAA
>CAYNIU010000292.1:0-2074 GCA_964397365.1 uncultured Methylomarinum sp.
TCATTCATGACCATCCCTTTCATGTCCATCCGCATTCCATGATTTTTATGCTCACCGGGGGGCTTCTCATCCGCATAGACGACGATAAACAAATCACTCAGACTGACACTGAAAATAACGACTGTTGATAAGAACTTGAGGTTTTTGCTATTTAACATTTTGCTTTTTAGTGTTTCTTAACAGGAAAACAGTAACCAGTAAAAGAATGATTTGTAAAACCAGAACAGCTGTTTGTGTTAAATCAATACTGGAATCTTCTTTCTGTTCCCGGAGTTTATTCTGACGGCCTGTTTCACCATAAATTCGCCGCTCATCCGATAAATTCCAGAGCGGATATTTTTTCTGGTAAAACTCTTTGGTGAAAAAGGGCGTGACATCAACGCCCTGCATTTTCGGTATGCCGTTATCTCCTAAATAGGACTCAAAAACAATACTGGAAATGTGTCCGCCCGGATAAATCCCATCTGTTGTGACGCCTTTTTCATTATGATCATGAAAGGTCCACAGCCCGGCTCCGGTATTGTTCAAACCGTCGTTATGAGCATACAACTGCATATCAATTCGTTGAGCCGGACCGATTGAAAAAACATCTCGTTGTATTCGGGCTTCCGTCTTGAGTTTTACTCCATCCAAATGCGTCGCCGTGGGTTTAAAACCGTGGGTATGCAGGGATAGTAATTGTTCACCGGCATTGAAGACCCTTAATTTTATTTTGTCTTCCGGTTTAACGACAATCAGCGATTCCCGCAAGGTATACGGAAATGATTGTCCGTTCAGGATAAAGTAATTGGGCTCTCTTTCAGTAATGTTGTATTGCCGATTAAAGGCTTTTGCCAATAACCTTGAGTCATTGCCTTTTTGCACCAAGCCGTGTAATGCTTTATCCAGATCCTGATATTGCAAATCATATTCCTGACTGTAGTTTTCTGTAACTGCAACAGAGGAATGACGAACCAAGCCATCACCTATATTGAAGGTTTGCAACCAGTTATTGGGACGATTCTCTTCCACGATAAACATCCCAATCAATCCCATCAAAATATGCGTATGCGCCTGAACATGACAATGATAAATCATGGTTCCAGTTTGCCTGGGAGAAAATTCATAGGAAAATTGTGTTCCCGGCATTGTCAGTTTATTACTGGTTTGCGGTACACCGTCATTGCCTTCGCCATTGGCTTTGACAAAAGCATGGTCAACTCCGTGAAAATGTATACTGTGTGGAAAATAATGTGAATTTTCCAGGGTCACAATTACCTTGTCACCTTGTTCAACCCTGATGGCGGGCGATGGGGCGCGTAATAAAGAATTGGCTTTAATACTGGCAAAAGTTTCGGTCGACATACCCCGGCTTTTAGGCGCGAATACCCAAAACCCTGGCTGAATACCGGGGGCAATATTAAAAGTGGTGATGGGATCTTTTAAATCCGGGGAAAAACCATTCAGCTCTATGACTTCAAGCCGAATATGAATCTCGTCAGGGTCGCCATCACCATCAATATCACGGGTTTTTATCAAACTATCAGGCGACAGCTGAGTCTGCATCAGAGTCGCCATCGAAACGTTGTTGGTTCCTTTGACAAATGTTGCAATATTATAGGGATTATCTGGTTGACAAACCGGAGATGGCGCAATACTGACACCCTCAATGGTTTGTCGTTGACGCCATTGGGCATTCACTGCTTCAGGACAAAAGGGTTCAACCTTGCCAAGAAATGTATCCTGCGTTACCGGCGGTTGATTGTAGTTCGCATAGGCAAACTGGGTAATAAAAGAAAATAAAACGAGAAATAATGTGTTTTGCTGCATTTGATAAGTCTTAATATGTCTATTTGGATTTAATATCAGCCACTTACTCCAGAAGACACCATGAATGCATCCCTGTCACCTACACTTCTTAAGCAAACAACTGCTATTGAAGACTTTTTGTTAAATAGTCTTATTTTAGAGGTGGGCTTAATATACCAGGTGCGAATAAATCCGCATCTCCACCCGCCCCGTCATTCCTAGGTTAATAGGCAGTAACGCAGATCGTAAGAACTATTAAGAAATAATCGCGTCCTGAGTTTATATT
>CAYNIU010000293.1:0-2056 GCA_964397365.1 uncultured Methylomarinum sp.
TTTTTATTAATGTCGTCCCAGCAATTAGAGAAACTTATGAGCTTTGCTCATTAGTTACTCTTATTAGCAGGGATCTAGGATAAAATCTTGATGAGCGCATATATCTATATTCTTGCGAATAAAAAAAATGATACGCTTTATACTGGCGCTGGCGCAGAGAATGGAAGCTAGCGCTGATTGAAAAACTGAATCCTGAGTGGCAAGATTTGTATGAGCAGCTCACACCCTAATCCTGGATCACGGATCATAACTGCCACTATCCGGGCAAGCCCGGCAAGTGGCACTAATGTCCGAGACGACGGAAAAGAGATAAATGTACTTTTAAAAATAACACCTAAAATAGTACGACAAATTATGCAGGTTCCCAATACTCTTCTAATCGATTAATTTCATCCAAATATTCATTTACCTCTTTTCGGTTTAAAACCTGGTCAACATGCAAGCCTTGCTTATATACTTCATTTTGCTGCCGCAACTTGCGTGAGGTTACGCATAACCACAGATTGAATTACTGACACTTTGCTCAGTTCCTGAGAGTTCATTTTTAAATCTTCCTGCATTTCTCAGCCTCCTTGTTAGCTTTTCTTTAGGGTATAAAAAACTAACTGACTGTTTTTGCAGGACATTTCTGACTGGGTCAACCAGACATTTCTAAATTGCTGCTACAAACTTCTACAATATTTTCAGGGCAATCGCACTGGTAATCCAGGGGCGGTGTCAGCTATTGCTTACAAATTCTAGTTTTTATACCGCTGGTTAAAACGTCAAATAAATATGATTCATCCCAGCTCGCAACCTTTCGTTTACATTTGATGCCGCGTTTCACTTGCTTATGTTCTTTAAGATAAGCCATGGTGATTCGTCGCAATAGAGCAATGTTTTCCGCTTCGTTTTTTATTCTGGCTCGACACTGATCTTCATTGAATGAAACATCAAGTTGCCAGTGTAATCGATTCTCAACATGCCAATGACTCCTGATGGCTGTTTTGATATTTTCTGAGTGATATGGATGAGAGCTAATAAAAAGCAAAACCTCTTCGGTTGTTTCGTTATTTACAGTTCTTTTTCTAATGACTTTTGTAACCGATTTTAGTTCTTCCCAATCGTCAGATAAGGGAGGAAAATTATTTGTAATTGGAAAACTAATATAACGTCTAGACTCTTCTCGGCCGTGGCCTTTTTCGATTTTTTCACCAGAGTCCATGCACTCGAAAAATTTTCGCTTTTCAATTATAGAGATAGCGGTTTCTAAACTGCAACGCAAGTCAGCTTGGTTGTTTTTAACGGTAAGCACGTAATTCGCCTTGTTTTTGATTATTTCTTTAGCGATGTTTCGTTGGCACCCCATGGCATCTAAGGTAACCGTGCAATTTGAAATGTTTAATAATTTGAGTAACCTGGGTATTACTGTAATCTCGTTAGTTTTACTATCAACCCGCATGACACCTAAAGTTAACCTGTTATTACAAGCCCAAGCATTGACAAGGTGAATCCCTTTTAGCTCACCTTTATTTCGAGCTGCCCGAATAGTCTTTCCGTCAATAGCGATTATTTCACCTTTAGTTTTAACGAAAATTTCATTCATCCATTCAGAAAATATTTCCTCAAACTGATATGAGTCAATCATTGAAAAAACTCGACCAAAAGTGTCATGTGATGGGATACCGTGTGGCAACTCTAAAATACCCTCAAACATTGTTTTTTTTCTATTACAGAACTCTTCAACTTCAGACCAGTCATCGCAGCCACAGAGATTACCAATAAAAGCTAAAACTAAAATATCGATAAATTTATGGCGTGTATTATGATTTGTCACGCGTGGATCTTCGAGTTTTGAGAAATGTTTTGTAAAGGAAGCATCTAACATGTGTAGAATACCTTAAATAAAATTAAAGCTATATTATCCTACAGTATGAGTTATTAGACATTGATCTATTCGCTAGCAACCACTTGATCTATCTCTGATATTTTTTTTGCTTTGTAAGCTTTGGATTATAAATTCCTCAAAAACAAGTGCAATTGCCCTGACATCACAAATGAACTTTTTGCTAAATAT
>CAYNIU010000294.1:0-2053 GCA_964397365.1 uncultured Methylomarinum sp.
TAATGAAGTCAGGGTATTGAAAATCGGTGATTTTTCCACCGAATTATGTGGTGGTACTCATGTCAACAGAGCGGGTGACATAGGTTTGTTTAAAATTATCAGTGAAACGGGTGTTGCAGCCGGAGTCAGGCGTATTGAAGCTGTCACCGGACAGGCTGCTCTTGATTGGGTGGCGAGTCACGATAAAGCATTGGCGGATATCGCCGGATTACTGAAAAGTTCTCCTGAAAAGGCTACAGACAAAGTGCGGCAATTGCTGGATAAAAACCGGGCACTGGAAAAACAACTGGAAAAACTGAAATCCAAATTGACCAGTAGCGCCGGTGGCGAATTAAGTCGTCAGGCCGTTGAGGTGGATGGTATTAAAGTACTGGCAGTTAAATTGGAAGATATTGATTCAAAAGCCATGCGTGATATGGTTGATCAATTGAAAAACAAACTAGGTAGCGCGGCCATTGTGTTGGCTTCTGTCAAAGGCGAAAAAGTCAGTTTGATTGCAGGTGTTTCCAAAGATCAGGTTTCTCGTCTGAAAGCTGGTGATCTGGTGAATTGTGTCGCCACCCAGGTGGGTGGTAAAGGTGGTGGTAGGCCTGATATGGCACAGGCCGGTGGCAACAACCCGGAAGCTCTGGATGCAGCATTAAAGCAAGTACCAGATTGGGTAAAACATCATTTAGGCGGTTAGATTAGATTCTTTGACAGAAATCACCTTAGGTAAATGGCAAAAATATTTCCATTAAGTTACATGAATGGAATAAATTGAATATCAGGATTTGAAATAAAACTACAAAGCCTTCCGAAACTACAGGGATTACACTTTTGTTTCTTTGTACTCTTGGTGTTTGTGGTAAATTTGAATAGACTTACAAGGGCATATTATTTTTTGTGAATTACCTTAAATTACAAGTCGGGCAAAGCGCAGAAAGCCCAATACGACACTACCGGCGAGTATGGGATACACTATTTCGCCGGGTTTTTAGCAGATAAAAAAGAATGGCAGTATTTGTATATAAATTCGGTGGTACCTCAGTAGGTTCAGTGGAACGAATCAAAGCAGTGGCTGAGAAAATAAAGCAAGCTCACGATCAGGGTGATCATATTGTGGCGGTAGTTTCTGCAATGAGTGGTGAAACCAACCGTTTGACAGCCCTGGCCACAGAAATACAGGCCCAGCCTACCCATAGGGAACTGGATGTATTGCTGTCTACCGGCGAACAGGTCACTATGTCTTTGCTGTGCATGGCATTACATGAACTGGGTTGTGAGGCATGCTCTTATACGGGAGGACAGGTCAAAATCCTGACTGACAGCAGTCACACCAAAGCCCGAATTCAGGAGATAGAGGATGATAAAATTCAGGCAGACCTGAAAGCAGGAAAAATTGTAGTTGTGGCTGGGTTTCAAGGGGTTGATGAGCGTGGCAATATCACAACATTGGGGCGTGGTGGCTCGGATACCACGGCAGTGGCCTTGGCAGCCGCATTAAAAGCAGAAGAATGTCAAATTTATACCGATGTGGACGGTGTTTATACCACGGATCCACGGGTCGAGCCCAAAGCCCGCCGGTTGGATAAAATCACCTTCGAAGAAATGCTGGAAATGGCTAGCCTGGGATCCAAGGTTTTACAGATTCGATCAGTCGAATTTGCCGGAAAATTTAACGTCGCATTAAGAGTATTATCGTCATTTAAAGAAGGTAAGGGTACGCTCATTACCTATGAGGAATCAGCAATGGAAAGAGCTCTAATTTCAGGTATCGCATTTAATCGGGATGAAGCCAAATTAACAATTACAGGAGTGCCGGATCTGCCAGGTGTGGCCTCCAAAATATTGGGGGCAATTGCAGAACAGAATATTGAAGTCGATATGATTATCCAGAATATCGCAGATGATGCGACAACTGATTTTACTTTTACAGTGCATCGTAACGATTTTCAACATGCAAAGGAAACTTTGGCAAAAGTATGTGCAGACTTGGGGGCAAGGCGGGTTACCGCTGATGATGATATCGTAAAGGTCTCCATTGTTGGCGTGGGTATGCGTTCTCATGCTG
>CAYNIU010000295.1:0-2052 GCA_964397365.1 uncultured Methylomarinum sp.
TACAGCCATTGTGAAATTTTATTGCGCAATGGGGCAAATACTACCGTTTCTGAAAACCTGGAAGCCAGTTTACGTCTCGGTGAACTGGCGCTGACCGGCAGCGGTATCAGTCGATTGAAAACCAGTCAGTTGCTGGATGATTATCGTCACGGCTATTATCGGCGTTTGAAACAGAGGACAGAAAACAGAGTGTAGACAACAGAATAAAAGAGGCCGCCGCTTTGCGGTATTTTTAAAGTTCTTTACAAATAATCCACAAACAATCCTATAAAAATAACCAGCCCAAACCAGTTATTATTTAAAAATGCCTTAAAACAATTGGCTTTCACTCGGTAAAAAATCAATTTTTGCTGATACACACTTAAACCGGCGGCCATTAATATCCCTGTGTAATACCAACCTCCGAGTTGCTGCATCTTTCCCACCAGAATCAATAATCCTAAAATAACAAGCTGTAAAACAGCCATAATTTCTCTGTCTCGTTTACCGAATAGTATAGCTGTGGATTTAACTCCTATTTTTAAATCATCCTCCTTATCAACCATTGCATACATAGTGTCGTAAACCAGCGCCCACAGCATCACTGCCAGATACATGACCCAGGCCACGGCAGGAATGCTATTTGTCTGAGCGGAAAAAGCCATCGGAACGGCAAATCCAAAAGCCATCCCCAGATAGGCTTGCGGCAGCTGAGTGTAACGCTTCATAAAGGGATAACTGGCGGCCAGAAAAGCGGCAATAAAAGACAACAGGATAGTGTACCTATTCAATAACAGCACTAACGCAAATGCCATCAGACACAGTACCACAAACAGAATCAATGCTTCTTTGGGTTTGACTTGACCGGCCGCAATCGGTCTTTGTTGAGTTCGCTTCACATGGGGATCAAACTCACGATCGGCATAATCATTTATGACACATCCGGCGGCGCGCATCAGCACTACACCAGCACCAATCACTGTCAGCACTAACACGTCCGGGCGACCATTACCGGCCACCCACAATGCCCAAAGTGCCGGCCATAGCAGGATCAAAATGCCAATGGGTTTATCGAAACGACATAACAACCAGTATTGCTGCATGCGCTCCATCAGATAAGCTTTGTTCATCCTATTCACCTCGTATATTTTTGATTATCGAGGTCGTTGAATGGCCTTCTATAAAAGACAGAATTTTCACTTCACCACCATTGGCCAGAACACTTTCATGCCCGGCAATACGGGTAATATCGGTGTAATCACCGCCCTTGACGAGAATATCCGGCAATAATTCGTCAATCAAATCTTTCGGAGTATCGCTATCGAATGCCACTACCCAGTCAACACATTCCAATGCGGCTAGCATTTCCATGCGTTGCTCCAGTTTATTAACCGGTCGCTCCGCTCCCTTCAGTCTTCTCACCGAATCATCACTGTTGACCAGCACCACCAGCCTGTCGCCCAGCGTTCTTGCCTGTTGCAAATAGCGCACATGCCCCGGATGCAAAATATCGAAACAACCATTGGTGAGGACAATTTTCTCACCTTCTCTACGCGCCTCTTGCATTGCAACCTTGATTTCCGCTGCCGTCGAAACGCCCCGATGATGTGCGCGTTGTCCTTGTAAGGCATACTCCAGTTCTTCGGTATTCACGGTCGCAGTCCCCATTTTAGCCACCACAATACCGGCGCCAATATTGGCAAACAGGGTAGCCCCCTCTAAAGATTCTTTCGCCGCCAGACTGGCTGCCAATACCGAAATAACCGTATCGCCGGCTCCGGTCACATCGAATACTTCACGAGCATGGGTCGGCAAATGCAAGGGCTCCTGTCCCACACTCAGGAGCGTCATCCCCTGTTCACTGCGCGTCACCAACAAGGCTTCAATATCCAGTTCGGTTAGCAGATTCATACCTCGTTCAACAATTTCGCTGTCATCACGACAATGTCCGACCACTGCTTCAAATTCACTTAAATTAGGGGTAATCAAAGTCGCATGTCGGTATCGGGAAAAGTCTGCGCCTTTCGGGTCGATCAATACCGGTTTTTTCATTTGTCTGGACAACTCTATGAA
>CAYNIU010000296.1:0-2045 GCA_964397365.1 uncultured Methylomarinum sp.
ACAGCCACTCAATACCGTCCAATGATTTAGTCCGCATTTCTTCCAGAAAATCCAGAGCATTGCCGTCCGGCAAATTCATATCAGACAGTACCACTAACGGATCAATATTTTGTTGCAACAATACGGATCGAGCATCACTTAGAGTTTCGACCCACTTGACTTCCCGTCCCTGTTTGTTAAAAAAACGTTGTAATTCCTGACCCAGCAGCTTTTCATCTTCAATAATCAATAAGCAGTCTTTCATGATTCTGACACCGGTAGCGTTAAAGTGACACAGGCATGCCCTTCGTCATTATTATAAAGCCCGATCTTTCCCTGTTGCGATTTCACAAAACGTTTTACTGTCGCCAACCCCAGACCGGTGCCTTTTTCTTTCAGGCTGACAAAAGGACGAATACCATGCTCCAGAAAATCCCGGTTAAATCCCGGGCCGCTGTCTTGTACAGTAATGGTGAGTTGTTCATGTTCACGTCTGGCAATCAATTGAATTTGGCCGGGCTTGTGATCAATAGCCTGAATAGCATTCAACAATAAATTTAGTAAAGCCAGACGAAATTCGGTAGCCGGCAAATAAACGGTTAATTCCGCCTCAATCTGATAAATCAGGCGAATATTTTCCGGGATTTGATAATTTAAGAAATGTTTTAATTCATTACAAATTTGATTGACATCTATTTGCTCCGATGCGTTGGCGGACGGACGGGTTAAGGCCAATAAATCATTCAAATGCCGGGTCAGTCGCTTGATTTCATTATTGACTGCGTTCAATCTATCCCACCATTCAGTTTCAGGATATTCCTGCAGGATGTTTTCCAGCGCCAGTTGAATACCTGCCAGAGGGTTACGCAATTCATGAGCGGTGCTGGCAGCCAACTCTGCAACCACTGACAAACGTTCACTACGAGCAATTTGCTGGCTTTGTTCCAGCAACGTGGAAGTGGTTTGGCGTATTTTATGTTCCAGTTCGGTGGTATAGTCCACATGCTCTTTTTCCAATTCGATCAAGCGCAAAACCAATTGATTATAATTATCAAACAAAGCACGCATAACCGGATCAGCCGTTTGCTGTCGAATAGGCTGACGATCACCGCGCGCCAGCATTTGTAAAAAATCTTTGAGTGAATCCAGTGGAGCAATGACATTATTGTTAAAAAAATGTCGCCCAAAAATAAAGATTATAAAAAATGTCAGTAACGGTAAAATAATCGCCAGTTTAAATTCCAGTTGAGTATCTTCGGCAATTTTACTGAGCAGATTTTCTTCTTCCTGTATTTGTCTGGAAATCAAATGCCGGGTGATATTTAATGATTGCAACCAGCTTTGTTTATCGCCTTCCAGAGCTTTGGCAAATGATTCCCGTAACTGACTGACATCGGTTATGACTCTGGAATCATTAAATTGCAAATCGGGTAATTGGGAAGGTAATGTTGATTGGGATTTGCCGGCTTGCTGTAACTGGCTGCTCAGTAAAACAAAAATGGTTTCTTCCAGATGATGGCCGTTCTTGACATCCTGTTCCAGAAGGCTCAGGCGTTGATGATTACGCCACGTCAGCCCGCCAAGAGCTATTAACTCACCAATAATAAACAACCCTAAAATTATACTGACAAAAATGACAGGCTTTAGTAATAAATGGCGCATAATCAAAACGATAAAATTGTCAGAGGGGCATAGACGATACCCCCAAGACTTCGGGGGCGTCAATCTATAGCTTGTATCTGCTCCAGACCGACTAAACTCCAGTTTGACGGTGGCATACCAGACTGTCGGGCAAGATCCGCAATTAGCCCCCCACTCTCTGCCATTAACGTGAGTAGAATGTTGGGGAGCCAATCTACATATAAGCTCAAAGCTTAAGGTGCGAACGGCCTCCCCAGAAATCAGTTATCACTATAAACATTTCGTGTTAAATAATCTTATGTTTTAGAGATGGGTTTAATATACAAGGTGTGAATTCATTCGCACTGTGCGGATAAATCCGCACCTACACCCAAGCTTAAAGTTACCCCCAAAACAACAAAAAAATCCTGAAAGGGGTTCAATAT
>CAYNIU010000297.1:0-2032 GCA_964397365.1 uncultured Methylomarinum sp.
GTATTGGAAGCAGAGCAGCTGAAAAAAGATGTGCCGGAATTCGGTCCTGGTGACAGCGTTGTTGTTCAGGTTAGAGTAAAAGAGGGTTCTCGCGAAAGATTGCAGGCTTTTGAAGGTGTTGTGATTGCCAAACGTAATCGAGGCCTAAACTCGGCATTTACTGTGAGAAAAATTTCTCATGGCGTGGGTGTTGAGCGTGTGTTTCAGACGCATAGTCCTTTGGTGGGGAGCATTGAAGTAAAACGTCGTGGTGATGTGCGTCGTGCCAAGCTTTATTATTTACGTGACTTGACTGGTAAAGCAGCTCGTATTAAAGAGAAACTTTCGTAAGGGACAGTCGAAGTGATACTAGAGTAATGCTACTATGATGAAAAAAAGGCAGCTTTGAGGCTGCCTTTTTTTTGCCTGTTGAAATTCAAATGACATTGATCATTCATTGGCGATCCTCTACAGAAGATACATTCAAGGTGATACGAGTAGCCGCGGAATGTGCATCTCTTGACGTGTATTTAGCTGGGTGTGTTATACAGAAAACTGTCTGGCACAAGCAAAAATACTTGCAGGAGCAACAGCATGATTCAGCGATAACAGAGCAAATAAAGCAATATTTGCAAAATGTCTGTAGCGCTGTTTTGCAAGTTGAGTTAAAAAAGCAGGGAACAGTATTTAGCAATCGGGTCTGGAATGAACTCTGTAAAATACCGTTCGGACAGACGATTACTTATTCTGAATTGGCGGAACGGGTTGATTCAAGTGCGCGTGCTGTTGCCAATGCCTGCAGAAAGAATCCTTTTCCTGGTATTATTCCTTGCCATAGAGTAGTTTCATTATCCGGAATAGGCGGGTTTATGGGACAAAGTCAAGGAGAGTATATTGAGATCAAACGCAGATTGATTGAATATGAGGCATTTATAAAAGAGCGTGGAGATGACAATAGATTCGACTGAATTAATCGATTTGTTTTTGGATGCTTTATGGGTGGAACATGGTTTAAGTGAAAATACGCTGGCAGCCTATGGCAGCGATTTGAAACAACTCTCCAAGTGGTTGAAAAACAGAACATTGACAGGGGTAAAAGAAGCTGATATTTCAGCCTTCTTGTCCAGCAGATATGAGCAAGGTATCGGTAATCGGTCTTCCGCCAGAATCTTATCCAGTCTGCGACGTTTTTATGGATTTTTGCTTAGGGAAGGTAAGATAGAAACAGATCCGACTGAGCGAATTGAAGCGCCGAATTTAGGAAGAGTCCTGCCGATAACATTGTCTGAATCAGATGTGGAATTGTTACTGGCAGCGCCGGAAATAGCAAATCCTTTAGGTTTCAGGGATAGAGCCATGTTGGAAATGTTGTACGCCACCGGGTTAAGAGTGTCGGAACTGGTCGGTTTAAAATTTGAGCAGCTTAGTTTGATGCAGGGATGTATCAGAATTACCGGCAAGGGTAACAAAGAGAGGCTGGTGCCAATTGGTGAAGAAGCAATGGACTGGATTGAACGATATATCGCCGAATCAAGAGAACAGATTTTATCTGGCCGACAATGTGATTATTTATTTGTAACCAAGCGCGCGAATGGTATGACTAGGCAGGCGTTCTGGTATATTATCAAACGCTATACTAAAAAAGCCAATATAAACAAAGAACTGTCTCCTCATGCATTGCGGCATGCTTTTGCCACTCATTTGTTGAATCATGGCGCCGATTTGCGGGTTGTACAATTATTGTTGGGCCATTCAGATTTATCAACGACACAGATATATACCCATATTGCCCAAGAAAGATTAAAAGACTTGCATGCAAAATTTCACCCAAGAGGATAAAACATGTCGCAAAATATTCATCCTACAGCTCACATCGCTCCTGGTGCAATGTTGGGGGAAAATGTAACGGTAGCCCCGTTTGCCGTGATTGAAGAGGATGTGACAATTGGCGATAACAGCCAAATTGGCGCACATGCCGTAGTACAACGCTATGTAAACATGGGCGAAGCCAATATTTTGCATCCTCATGCTGTGTTAGGTGGGTTACCGCAAG
>CAYNIU010000298.1:0-2014 GCA_964397365.1 uncultured Methylomarinum sp.
ATAAACAGCATGGGCAACAGAAATCGAGAGTGCTGGTTGATGGCATCAATAATGTAGAGACTTCTTTTGCCCATTGTTGTAATCCTGCTGTCGGTGACGATATTATCGGTTTTATTACCCACTATAAAGGAATCACTATACATCGTAGGGAATGTGAAAACATTGTTCATCTGTCTAAACAAAAACAAACCCAACTTATTGCAGTGAGTTGGGAGCCAGTACAGCAGCATTTTTGTAATGATGGTTAAGTTAAATATTATTATTTGACATTTCAATTACTTATAAATTTATAAACCCGACATTTGAAAAATGGTGCTGTACTAGTTTAAAGCTCGCTGAGAAAACGATCAAATTCTTGCTGTAAATAGGGTAGCTTACTGATTAACCGATGATCGGAATCCAGAATTTGTAAACGAATACAATATTTTTGACAAAACTTCCAGGAGTTTTCAGGAGCAACAATATCGTCCTGCCAGCCATGATAAACTCTGGTGCGATCAGCGGGTGGAGCGAAATTGGTGTGTTTATAACCGGGTAAATAAAAAGCCGGCGCCAGTAAAAACAAACCATTTGGTTTAATCGTTTCAGCGGCCAGTGTCGCTACATAAGCACCCATGCTGGAACCAATTAGTACAACTTCATCATAACCAGTCAGATCCATAGACAGTAATTGTTTCACTCGCTCATCAGGGTCTTGTTGGTTTTGGTAGTCGGGGCTTTGGATTTGGTAGCCATACTTTTTTGCGATTTCAGCGAAAGCCAGCGTTTTTTCACCCCAGGGTGTGCTGTCTTTACCGTGATTATAAAGTACCAGTTTTTTCATAAGAGAGTTTCAAGTAAATGGTAAAGTCCCTTTTTACATGAAAATCCAAATAGCGGAAACAAAACAATGTTAATCCAGACAGCGTTTAAACCGGCCTGGTGGTTACCCAATGCTCACTTACAAACCCTGTATCCGCCATTATTACGTCAATTATCAGTCCCGTTAAATTTGCAACGGGAAAGACTGAATACTGTAGATAACGATTTTATCGATATAGACTGGTGTGGGACTGGTGACAAGCCATTAGTGATTTTATTACATGGATTAACCGGTAGTTCCTGTTCCAGTTATATTGTCGGCCTGCAGCATGTCCTGCTAAAACAGGGATTGCGCAGTGTGGCACTTAATTTCCGTGGTTGCAGTGGTGAACCGAATCAATTGGCACGAGGGTATCATTCAGGTGATACCGAGGATATAGATTTTCTTTACCGAACCTTGCGTCAGCGTGAACCGGAAACACCAATGGCGGTTGTTGGTTTTTCTTTAGGTGGCAATGTACTGTTAAAGTGGCTGGGGGAACAAGAAGATAAGGTTTCACTTATTGCAGCTGTTGCAGTCTCTGTTCCGCTGGTTTTAGGCCAATGTGCAACAAAACTCGACCAAGGGTTTTCAAAAATCTATCGGAACAATCTGATTCGTGAGTTAAAGCGCTATATTCAGGGAAAACTGCATTTTTTAGAAAAAAACGGGGATTATCTTGAAGCCCGTAAAATTATGCAATTAGGTGATTTGAGTACAATTAAATCATTCTGGCAATACGATGACCGGGTTGTTGCAAGACTTCACGGTTTTAAAAATGTACACCAGTATTATCATCTTTGCAGTTCGCGGCAATACCTTAAAAAAATCAAAATTCCGACTCTGTTGATACAGTCGCTTGATGATCCTTTTATGACCAGGAGCGTGATTCCAGAAGTAGAAGATTTATCATCCCGTGTCAATTTGGAGGTAACTAGCGGTGGTGGTCATGTGGGCTTTATCAGTGGAAATATTCCTTTTAAACCGCAGTACTGGCTGGAACAACGTATTCCGGAATTTTTACGGCAGTATGGGGTCGAATGAAGCTTCTGTCTTATTGTCGAGGAGGTGAGGTGTGGATAAAATCATATTATTGCTATTGTGTATAAGCAGTAGTCCATTTGTGTCCGCTGAATGCCAAAAAAACCGGGTTAAAGTACAAGTTTTAGGTTC
>CAYNIU010000299.1:0-2012 GCA_964397365.1 uncultured Methylomarinum sp.
CCGGATGGCGCACCTTTCGCTGACGGGTCGGTCGTGAAGGACATTTGCGTTTTGGCCATACAGATGGGAAAGTCTCCGTATTTTTCCTGTAGAGCTTTGATTTCGTCCTTCACCTTTGAATTGGCAGTGATCCCCGCAGCACCGTATAGTTTGGTGGCAATGCTTTCAATTTTGTCCCACAGCGGCAGGTTTTCATCGTAAACATAGCTAAATCCAGGTTCGCGGTTATCGACGATGTTCAGTATTTCTTTGGCTAAGTCTTCAGCGCCGGCGCCACCGTGAGCCCAGTGTTTGGAAACCACGCATTTTACCCCCAGAGCTTCACATTGCTGTTGCAGCAGAGTGATTTCAGCATCAGAGTCGAAAGTGAAATGGTTAATACAAACGACGCAAGGCAAGCCGTAATTTTTGCTGACATTGTGAACATGACGTTCCAGATTGGCGAAGCCTTGTTGCAGCGCCTCAAGGTTTTCGAGGTTCAGATCATCTTTAGCCACGCCGCCATGGAATTTTAAGGCTCTGACCGTCGCGACCAACACCACGGCCGAAGGTTTCAGTCCTGACATGCGGCATTTAATGTCGATAAACTTCTCAGCGCCCAGGTCGGCGCCAAAACCGGCTTCGGTAATGGCATAATCCGCCAGTTTCAAGGCGGTTTTAGTGGCTGTTACTGTATTACAACCATGAGCGATATTGGCAAATGGGCCACCGTGAATAATGGCGATATTGTTTTCCAGGGTTTGCACTAGATTCGGTTTGATTGCCTCTTTTAAAAGAGCCGCCATAGCTCCTTGTGCTTTCAGGTCTCTGGCATAAATGGGCGTTATTCGGTCCGATTTATAAGCGATGACAATACGTCCCAGTCTTTCTTTGAGGTCAGCACGACTGGTGGCCAGGCATAGAATGGCCATGATTTCTGATGCCACCACAATGTCATAACCGTCTTCACGCAAGTAACCATTGGCAGGACCGCCTTGACCCACAGTGATTTTACGCAGGGCGCGGTCATTCATGTCAACAACCCGTTTCCAGGTGATGCGTCTTGGATCTATGCCCAACTCATTGCCGTGATTGATATGGTTATCAATCATGGCAGACAACAGATTGTGGGCAACGCCGATGGCGTGAAAATCACCGGTGAAGTGCAGGTTAATATCTTCCATCGGTACGACTTGTGAATAACCGCCTCCGGCAGCGCCGCCTTTCATGCCGAAACAAGGACCCAGTGAGGGTTCACGTAAACACATGATGGTTTTTTTGCCGAGACGGTTCATGGCATCGCCGAGACCGACTGTCGTTGTGGTTTTGCCTTCTCCGGCCGGAGTTGGGCTGATGGCGGTGACCAGAATCAGTTTCCCGTCGGTTTTATCGGATAATGAATTCAGGTATTCCAGTGAGACTTTGGCTTTGTAATGACCGAAAGGGTCGAGGTGTTCTGCAGGAATGCCCAGTTTTTCTTCAGCCAGGCCAATGATGGGTTTCATCCTGGCTTGTTGGGCGATTTCGATATCAGACATTCATGTCTCCTTATCAATGAGATTGTATAAAATTAAAAAGCTTGCTCTGTAAAAAACAGAGCAGGCAATACAGGGAGGCTAAAAGTGATTGGCTAGGAAAGTTATCCGCACAGTGCGAATGAATTTACACCGACCTTAGCTCAATAGCCGCGGTTTTGATGATTGCCTGTTAGTTTATTCGTTGTCATAAACCGGAAAGCGCGAGCATAAAATGCTGACTTTCTCACGGACTGCGGTAATGACCTTGTCATCTTCCAGGTTTTCCATGACATCACACATCAGATCGGCAATTTCGCGCATTTGGTCTTCTTTAAAACCGCGGGAAGTCGGAGCCGGTGTGCCGACGCGGATGCCGCTGGTGACAAAAGGCGATTCCGGGTCGTTAGGCACCGCATTTTTATTGACTGTGATATGGGCTTTGCCGAGGGCGGCATCGGCTGCTTTTCCGGTGATACCTTTAGGGATCAGGGAAACCAGCATTAAATGATTGTCGGT
>CAYNIU010000300.1:0-1996 GCA_964397365.1 uncultured Methylomarinum sp.
AAAAAACGCTTTGTCAATGAAGTGACCGCCCTTTCAAAAGCCTTTGCGATTGCTATACCCCATGATCAAGCAATGGGTGTTAAAGATGAAGTGGCCTTTTTTCAAGCGGTGAAAGCTCGCCTGATCAAGTTTGATGCGACTGGCTCAGGTCGTAGTGATGAAGAGATAGAAACCACCATTCGTCAAGTGATTGATCAAGCCCTAGTTTCTGAACAAGTGATTGATGTCTTTGATGCCGCAGGCATCAAGAAACCTGATATTTCCATTCTCTCAGAAGAGTTCTTGCTGGAACTTAAAGGCATGGAGCATAAGAATGTTGCCTTGGAGGTGTTGAAGAAGTTACTCACGGATGAATTGAAATCTCGATCAAGAAAAAACTTGGTCAAAAGTAAATCGCTAATGGAAATGCTGGGAAATGCGATAAAAAAATATCACAACAAGGTGCTAACCGCCGCTGAAGTCATGGATGAACTCATTAAATTGAGTCAAGACATTATCAGCATGGACAATGAAGCCAGTGAGTTGGGTTTAAGCGATTTTGAATACGCCTTTTATACCGCAGTTGCCGATAATAAAAGTGCAAAAGAGCTAATGCAGCACGATAAATTAAGAGAATTGGCGGTTGTACTCACGGAGCGAGTGAGACAAAATGCTTCAATAGACTGGACAATAAAAGAGAGCGTGCGAGCCAAGTTAAAAGTGATTGTCAAACGAACACTCAGACAATATGGCTATCCACCTGATATGCAAAAACTAGCCACAGAAACGGTATTGAAACAGGCTGAATTGATTGCAAATGAGATCACTGTTGAAGCATAGAAGGGCTAACAAACGCATGTACTCGGACAACACAAGCTGCGCCGCTCGTACCTCGCTCTGCAACTTTATTTTGCCGGTGATGCGAGGCGATAATCAATATCTTACACCCACTTTTTTTGACGAGTGTGAGTAATTACAATCAATGAAGTAAAATAATGGTTGAACAAAAATTAACGCCTTATGCGGCGATGGGCGGTGAACAGGCAATTCAGAGCCTTGTGGAACGTTTTTATTTTTATATGGATTCCTTGCCAGAAACAGAAAATATAAGAAAAATGCATGCAAAAAACCTGCTTCCCGCAAAAGATAAATTGTTTAAATTTCTATCCGGCTGGTTAGGTGGGCCGGATTTATACATTCAGGAATTCGGACACCCTATGCTAAGAAGGCGTCACCTTCCTTTTGCTATTGGCCCGTTGGAGCGCGACCAATGGCTATTGTGTATGAATAAAGCGCTTGCAGAAGTGAATATGGATAATGGATTGAGAGCCAGTGTTCAAGAGGCTCTGACACAATTGGCCAGTCATATGATAAATCAATAATATGCACACAGAGCTGTTCAAAATTAGGCTGTGGGGTGTCCGAAAGGACGCTGTAAACTCATAAACCACATGGAAGTGGTGAATAATGCAGAGATTGCCGGAGCATTAATTGTAATATGAGCGGTGATAGCATGCAGAAGCAATTTGTATCAGGCAGGCTTACAAATATTTCCGGTGGCCAATTCAAAAGGGTAATTGTTTTTTGTTATCAGGTTGGCAGCCGCTGTTCTTTGCGTTATGAACTCAAAACTTATTAAATTGAAGTGAAAAATTAATGATTAACATTGGCAAATTTAACACCTTAAAAATCAGCAAACAACGGGATACTGAAGTGTATCTCGACGGTGGTGACAATGGTGATATTTTATTGAATCCGAAAGATGTCCTAGAGCCGGACAAAATTGCTGGGCAATTAAATGTATTTATTTACACCGATGGCAAAGGGCAGTTATTGGCTACGACACAAACGCCTTTGGCTCAGGTTGATGATATTGCCTGGCTAAAAGTAGTGTCAGTCAGTCATGCCGGAGCCTTTCTGGATTGGGGGTTACCCAAGGATTTACTGGTGCCGTTCGGTGAGCAGAAGCAGAAAATGGTAGAAGGCAGACATTATCTGGTCAAACTGTTTGTGGATG
>CAYNIU010000301.1:0-1995 GCA_964397365.1 uncultured Methylomarinum sp.
ATGGAAAAGTATTCGATACTATTCGTCCCGTTCTGCATAATAATGAACTGTATGGTGATAAGGCTTACCAAAGACCCGATACTAAAGAAGTTCAGCATGATCAAAATTTAACCGATTAACACCCGTTAAAAAACAGAAGGGGCAAAAATATTTAGCATTACAAGGTCAATGGCTGTCCACTGCTGTTTTTCGCATTCGTCAACCTTTTGAAACTTTATTTGCTTGGATTGAAGAAAAAGCAGGGATTGAGTGTGCTGGCAGAGTGCGTTCTTATAAGGGGCTTATGGTTCATGTGTTCGGAAAATTAGCCACAGCTATGTTTTTCTGAAATTATCTGCGAGTTAGCTCTTAATTCACATTTAAGATGATTTTTCAGTCACAATCACATCAATACCATTTTGTCTTAAACGTTTTTTGATGCTCGAAACACTGGATGAGCGGGTGAAGGGGCCTATCTTGACGCGATTCCAGATGACAGTGCCGACTCTGGCTTTTTCTACACGGGATTCTATGCCCATCAGCGCCAGTCTGGCTCTGAGTTTGTCGGCTTCGGCAAATTCCCGAAATGAGCCGGCTTGAAGTAGATATTGAGTGGCTTTGCCTTTACCGATACGTTCTTCCCGGGTGCGGGTTTTGATTTCGTAATCCGGCACTACAACTTCAGCTTTCGGTAGGATGGTGTAGAAGTCGTAACGCGGCTCTTCGGGTTGTTTATCCTGGTGTTTGGGTTTTGCTATGGTTTTTTTTACGTTACTTTTAACGATTGATTTTTTTGTAACTGTAGTCGATGCGGTCGATTTATTGGCTGGTACAGATGTGCGTAAATAATTCAAAAAGACTACAAACACGCCGATTAACACAATAACCAGTAACCATTTCCACCAGACTACGCTGTTTTTTGGGGGAGGAGTTTTTTTAGGCTGCGCCCTGTGTTTGTAGTCTCTGGCCATTACATTGATTCAGGGGTATTGATTTTTAACAGGTTAAGACCGTTTGCCAGAACCTGTTTGACAGCACAGATCAGGTTCAGACGGGCATCGCGCAATTTGCCGTCATCTACCAGAAATTGATGAGCATTGTAATAAGTATGAAACTGGTTGGCCAATTCACGCAGGTAGTGAATCAGTTGATGCGGTTCATGTTGTACAGCTGCGCGGTGCAAAATTTCCGGATATTTTGAAAGAGTAGTCATTAATGCCGATTCATGAACCTCTGTTAGCAGGTTCAGGTGGTCCATCCCCTGGATATGATTTCGGTCCCAGCCTTTTTCATCGAGCTGACGTAATACGCTGCAAACCCGGGCATGAGCATACTGTACATAATAAACCGGGTTTTCATTGCTTTTTGAAGTGGCAAGTTTCAGGTCGAAATCCATATGCTGTTCGGATTTTCGCATGACATAAAAGAAACGTGCGGCATCTTTTCCGACTTCGTTTCTGAGTTGCCGAAGGGTGACAAACTCACCGGAGCGCGTGGACATGGGGATTTTTTCTGATCCCCGATAAAGAATGGCAAATTGCACCAGCAGGACTTTTAATTTGGATTCATCAGCACCCAGCGCTTGCATCGCGGCTCTGACGCGAGGAATGTAACCGTGGTGGTCCGCTCCCCAGATGTTGATGATTTCATCAAACCCGCGGTCCAGTTTGTTCATATGGTAAGCAATGTCAGAGGCAAAATAGGTGGTTTGGCCGTTATCACGCACCACCACACGATCTTTTTCATCGCCGAGTTTGCTGGATGCAAACCAGGTTGCACCGTCTTTTTTATAAAGATGGCCGCCTTCTTCAAGTCTGTTTAAGGCTTCTTTGATAGCGCCGTTATCCATTAACAGACGTTCGGAAAACCAGTGTTGATAGCTCACCCCGAATTCTTCCAGATCAACTTTAATATCCTCCAGAATTTCATTAAGGCCGGCCTGAAACATATCCCGATACTGAGTATCGCCCAACAGGGTTTTGGTTCGTTCAATCAGGGCATCAATATGTTTTTCCT
>CAYNIU010000302.1:0-1994 GCA_964397365.1 uncultured Methylomarinum sp.
TAAATCAAAATCAATTTTCTTCTCATCCAGATCAACGCGCGCCACTCTAACTTTTACACTGTCTCCCAAACGGTAACGTATTCCTGTACGTTCTCCATATAATTGATGACTAGTGGCGTCAAAATGAAAATAATCCTGTGGCAAATTGGAAATATGCACCAACCCTTCAACATAAATGTCCTGCAATTCGACAAAAAAACCAAACCCGGTCACAGCGGAAATCAAGCCTGTAAACTCTTCGCCGACCTTATCCATCATATACTCACATTTCAGCCAGCTTACTACATCACGCGTCGCTTCATCAGCACGACGCTCGTTGGCAGAGCAATGCTCACCCAATACCACCATGTCCGGAAAACCGTAGAAAAATGTTGCGGGTGTTCTACCTTGTAAGCAATGCCTGATGGCTCGATGTACCAACAGATCCGGGTAACGTCTGATGGGGGAAGTAAAATGTGCGTAAGCATCCAGCGCCAAACCAAAATGACCTTTAGTCTCTGGACTATAAACTGCTTGCGACATAGAGCGTAATAATACAGTCTGAATCAGATGTACATCGGGTCGTTCCTTGACCGACTCCAGTAAGTTCATATAATCCAATGGTGTCGGCTTGGCGCCACCTTCCAAATGTAAGCCCAGTTCCCCTAAAAATGTTCGTAACGTTAACAATTTTTCAGTTCCAGGTCCTTCATGTATACGTAATAACCGCGGCATTTTTTTTCGATTTAAAAACCGCGCCGCCGCCATATTGGCAGTAATCATAAACTCTTCAATCAACTTATGAGCATCATTACGTTGCGTCGGCACAATCTTCTCAATTTTACGGCCTTTTCCAAAAATGATTTGCGTTTCCTGGGTATCAAAATCCATTGCTCCACGCAATTCCCGTTGTTTACGCATAACTTTATACAAAGCATAAAGTTCTTCAAGATGGGGCAATAAAGATGAATATTTTTTAGCCAGTTTTTTATTGCCATCGACCAGCATTTTGGCGACATCAGTGTATGTTAAACGCGCATGCGAACGCATCACGGCATCAAAAAAACGCGACCGTATGACCTGCCCTTCCCTATTAATGAACAGTTCACACACCATACACAAACGATCAACATCAGGATTTAGAGAACATAATCCATTCGACAAGATTTCCGGCAGCATCGGTATAACCTGCTCTGGAAAATAAACCGAAGTACTGCGATTTTTCGCCTCAGCATCCAAAGCCGTATTGACCTGTACATAATGAGAAACGTCAGCAATCGCCACTAATAGCTTCCAGCCTTTCGGAGTTCGTTGACAATAAACAGCATCATCAAAGTCACGCGCGTCTTCACCATCAATCGTCACTAGCGGTAAATCCCGTAAATCGGTTCTATCCTGTTTAGCTTGTTCCGGAACCTCTGCTGTTAAAGGTGCTATTTCCTGTAACAAGGCATCCGGCCACTGATGAGGTAAATCATAAGAACGTATCGCCACCTCAATTTCCATTCCAGGTGCCATATGTTTACCCAGAATCTCGATAACCTGGCCTACCGGCTGATTATGCTGAGTCGGTTGTTTAATTATCCCAGCAACAACAATCTGTCCCTTCTTTGCACCATTTATTTCTTCTTTGGGAATAACAATATTCTGACTGATCCTGTTATTCTCCGGTGTCACAAAAAAGACCCCGTATTCCTTATATAGCCTACCCACTATCTGATGCGTATTATGCTCCAGGATTTCTACCACACTACCTTCACGACGCCCTTTTCTATCAATCCCGGATACACGGACAACCGCCCTGTCATTGTGCAATACTCTTTTCATTTCCCGGGGAGTCAGGAATAAATCATCTGAGCCATCATCCGGCTTAATAAAACCAAAACCGTCGGGATGCCCTATTATCCGACCGGCAATCAAATCCTGACTGTTAATCAGACAATATTTTTGACGGCGATTAAAAAGCAATTGTCCATCTCTTTCCATAGCGCGTAACCGACGACGTAAAGCTTCCA
>CAYNIU010000303.1:0-1977 GCA_964397365.1 uncultured Methylomarinum sp.
CTGGCTCATCTTGAACCCTTGCAACAGGGATGTGTATTGACGATAGGTAACTTTGACGGTCTGCATTTGGGACACCGTGTTGTTATTGATAAATTGGCGGAACAAGGTAAAAAAATGCAACTCCCGGTTGTGGTGTTATTATTTGAGCCGCAGCCACTGGAATATTTTCTTGGAGAAAACGCGCCTTCCCGGTTGATGAGGCTGCGAGAAAAAGCCATACAGTTTGCTGCCCTGCCGGTCGATCAATTGCTGGTATTGAAATTTAATCGACATTTGGCAAATTATGAAGCCGAAGATTTTATCCAGGATATTTTGATGGATAAATTGAATATCAAATATCTGGTGATCGGTGATGATTTTCACTTTGGCAAGGCGCGTTGCGGTAATTTCTCCTTATTAAAAGAAAAAGGCCGGGAATTTGGTTTTCAGGTGGAAGATACCCATTCCTGTGAACTGGATGATATGCGGATTAGCAGTACCTTGATTCGGGATGCCCTGGGCGAAGGTGATCTGGCTCTGGCCAAAAAAATGCTGGGCAGAGATTATTCCGTTTGCGGTAGGGTGGCGCATGGGGATAAAAGGGGCCGTGTTCTGGGTTTTCCTACGGCCAATATAGAAATGTTTAGAAAAAACACGCCGATTACCGGCGTCTATGCGGTTACCATGACGGGAATTGATAGCAGAGAATATCAAGGTGTTGCCAATGTCGGAACCCGCCCGACCATTGCCGGCAGTTCCAGAGTCATTCTGGAAACACATTTGTTTGACTTCAATCGCGAAATATACGGTGCCTATGTTGAAGTACATTTCAAACAGAAAATCAGAGATGAAATGCATTTTCAATCATTGGAAAACCTGATAGCACAGATCAGCCGGGATGTGTTTGAGGCTAAAAAGATTTTTGCAGATATTTAAATAAATAATAACGATGGATTATAAAAAGACACTGAATTTACCCAAGACGGCCTTTCCAATGAAAGGCAATTTGGCGCAACGCGAACCGGAGCGGTTAAAACAATGGAATGAAAAAGCTTTGTACCGGAAAATCAGGGAGGCCTGTGCCGGACGCCCAAAATTCATTCTTCACGATGGCCCTCCCTATGCCAATGGAGCCATTCATATCGGTCATGCAGTCAATAAGGTTCTGAAAGATATCGTCATTAAATCGAAAACCCTGAGTGGATTCGATGCGCCTTATGTGCCCGGCTGGGATTGTCATGGTTTGCCGATTGAATTGATGGTGGAAAAGAAAGTCGGTAAAGCCGGCATCAAGGTCTCGCCTGCGGTATTTCGCAAGGAATGCCGCAACTATGCGGGTAAGCAGGTAAAGATGCAGAAACAGGAGTTCGTTCGTCTGGGGGTACTGGGTGACTGGGATAATCCTTATCTGACCATGGATTTTGCTTTTGAAGCCGATGTCATTCGTTCTTTGGGTAAAATCGCTGCCAAAGGTCATTTAAGCCAGGGTGCTAAACCGGTGCATTGGTGTACTGACTGTGGCTCGGCACTGGCTGAGGCGGAAGTGGAATACGAAGATAAGCATTCCCCGGCTATTGATGTGCGTTTTCAGGTCATTGATGAGACTGGTTTTATGAACCGTTGTCATCACGCACCAGAACATAATGGCGAAGGACCGTTATCCATTGTTATTTGGACGACAACGCCGTGGACTCTGCCAGCCAATCAGGCTGTGTCTCTTAATCCCGAGCTGGAATATGCCGTTGTCCAATGTGACCTCAATGGACAAAAACAACGGCTGGTGATTGCTGAAGTGCTGTTGAAAGATGCTATGCTGCGTTATGGTGTTGATGAATACCATGTTGTCGCCTATTGCAAAGGTGAAGCGCTAGAAAATCAGTTATTACAGCATCCGTTTTATGATCGTCAGGTGCCGATTATTCTGGGCGACCATGTCACTGTCGATGCCGGTACAGGAGCCGTACATACTGCGCCCGGTCACGGTCAGGAAGACTATGT
>CAYNIU010000304.1:0-1969 GCA_964397365.1 uncultured Methylomarinum sp.
GCCCCTAGACTGGCCTTACCGATCTGAACGCTTTTAGTATAAATATTGGCACCATCTGAGAATTTGACAACCGCCTGGGTGCCTGCGGCTATGGTTGTCGATGTGTTACGAAATCCTACCGCTTTAACTAACGCCTGAGATTGAGGGGCGAACATGAAAAGCAATAGCCCCATAACTAGAGTTTTTCTCATGTCGCCCCTCCCCCGCTTATGTGCGGTTAGCAGTTTTCACAACTTTACGTACAGCAATCAACCCGATAAGCGCAGTAACGATTGTGACAGTAAGGCCAAAAACTGGCGTTAAATCAACAACTACAGTTGAAAAGTCCATAATAATTACCTCTATTATTAATTGGTGGAGTTGAACAAAGCCATCACAAACAGAGCCCCCACCAGAATACCCGCTTGTGATGATAAAAATAGATAGTCTTGAGGTGTCATGACCGCGATACCAAACGAAGTGCCGCCCAGACAGGCAATGTATAAACACCAAAGGTTATAAAAACATCAAACCACCAGTTGAAGGCGTCAATGTATGGCTGATTAGCCGGATTTGTTGTAACCAGTGGATTCAAGGGCAAAATAGGCATGATTCAAACCTTTTTCCTTAAGCCAGACCACCCGCCCGCTCTGACTCGCGGGCGGGTGGCTGGCTTTTTTATTTTTTGGGTAACGGAGTCAATTTAGTCAATTTCATTCTGCCGCCGGGTGCGATACCGATTTCAGCATCAAACCAGCCGGGCAAATCTTCAGCGTTTACCGTTCGAATTAAACCCTCAGAAACCTTTACTTTTGTGATACGCCGACCTTTGCGATTTTCATTGTTATTATGCTCATCGTCATAAATCAGAGCATTTGAATATTTGATAATTTCGCCGGTTTCTTGCTGGGTAAATTGATCGTCTACAATTTCATGGACAAATACTTTCATGGTGTTTTTTTTCCTCTTTTTAAGCTACAAGTTTTAAATGGTTTTTAGATGGCATTTTGTACCAGTCTGGAATCTGCAAAGGTTTGACCTCGATGACTTCGGCTTGCTTGAACTGAACCGGAGCACGGGCAAAATCACAGGGAACGCTTATATCAATACCCAGCTCTAACAATCGTGAACGATGACGGTAATAAGTACGATTATGTTTGATTTGTTCACCATTAAGCCAAAGCAAATAAAACATTTGAGTGGCATTGGCAGCTTGTCTTGATTTAACGATGCCCATTTCAAGCAAGTCATCGGCTACGGTTGTGTAATCCATTCTGTTTACCTCAAGTCGTTTTCTGACGTCATCTATACAGGTTAAATAGGGTTTAAATTGTTCTTCTTTTATCAGGCCATAAGCAAACAGGGTATGATCTTTAAGCCAGCGATTCTTAAAGCTGTGCTCTTCTCTTATAACGCCCTGCGAATGGCAGAAATCAATAATCTTTTGATAATAGTCAATATCGTCAGACGATGACGACGCGCGGGATACCTTCTTATGATGTCGGAGTAAATCAATCGCTTTAACGTAGCATTTAACATATCGATGAGTAGAGCCATTTTGAGTCAGATTTTTACCGAACCAGTCCACAGTATTTCCATTGGGATACAAATAGGGCTTGATAGCCCGGCCGATTGTTTGGGTAGATAAAGCCTTAAGATAGGTCTGTTCATTGCCCTGCCCTACAGCAGTGTTTTTAGTCCAGTCAACATGACGAATGACGGCACCATCAGCCAACCACGCCACCCGTTTATCTTCGGCAGTTTGAACAGGCATTATTTTTTTACACTTGGTAAACGGCGGTAAATCAAGACTTAAAAGCACTTGGTTATAAACAGCGATGCAGTCATCAAAAGTCTTGAATCCAAAAAGATTATCGATACGATGAAAGCGAGACGGATTGCCATACACTTCGACCACTGAACCGTTACAGCGAACCATTAACGAGCTGGAGTAACTGCCCTCAAGCTTTAACTTGGTTGGCGTTTCAAC
>CAYNIU010000305.1:0-1956 GCA_964397365.1 uncultured Methylomarinum sp.
AGTCAAAACCTTTTTAAAATTTGCAACACAAGAAAAATTATTGCGCCAACACAATGAACAGTTGCAATTAGAGATTGAAAGAAGAAAACAACTTGAAAGAGAACTCATTATATCTGCAGCTGTTTTTAATGAAGGCTGTAATGCCGTTGTCATTACCAATAGTAAACAGGAAATCATCAAAATTAATCCTGCTTTTACTAGAATTACCGGGTACAGCGAGCAAGATGTTTTAGGTAAAACACCTAAAATTCTCTCGTCAGGAAAACATGATAAAGCCTTTTATCAGGCTATGTGGAAAGCGATATTAAATCATGGAAAATGGTCTGGAGAAATTTGGAATAAAAAAAAAGATGACCATATTTATCCTGAGTGGGAAACTATCATTGCGATAAAAGATGCTGGACAAATAACTCATTATATAGCAAGTTTCTCCGATTTGAGTCAGCACAAAACTCAAGAAGCCAGAATCGAATCTCTTGCCTGCCAGGATCATTTAACTGGCTTACCCAATAAATCCTTTTTTCAAAAATTAGTAGAACAATCACTCTCTAAACACCACCGATTGAGGTTATCAGCTGCTTTACTGTTTTTGGACATTGATGATTTCAAAAAATTTAATGATACTTTGGGGCATAAATTTGGGGATCGGATATTGATTCAGTTTTCCAGGAGGCTGAGTCAAATCGTTAGCAAAAATGTGATTGTTTCTCATTTTGGCGGTGATGAGTTTGTTATTTGGATGGATGATATTAATGGTCTTCATAATATCACTATTGACGCGGCTACAAGATTGGCTTTACGTATCCAGGATGAATTAGCCAAGCCCATGATTATAGATAGTTATGATATTCTGGTAACCGCTAGTATTGGTATTGCGGTTTTTCCCAATGATGGAAATTCTTGCGAACAACTGATTCGTAAGGCAGACATAGCTATGTATCAGGCTAAAGTTGAAGGATTTAATACCTTTAAATTTTTCCAATTGGAAATGGAAGATTTAGCTAAAAAAAGATTACAAATAGAAACTGAATTAAGGCAAGCGATTTTGTTAGACGAGCTGGAGCTATTCTATCAGCCACAGGTTGATATAGCGTCAGGTAATATTATAGGAGCAGAGGCTTTACTCCGTTGGCAGTGTAAAAAACTCGGTTTCATTTCTCCGGCAGACTTCATACCCATTGCTGAAACCTCGGGGCTGATTCTGGAAATTGGTCTGTGGGTTATCAGTGAAGCCTGCCAAAAAATCAGGCAATGGGAAGAGCTGGGGTTATTCAAGGAAATGAAAACGGTTTCTGTGAATATTAGCCCGGTACAGTTTGAAAACGACAACTTTCTTGACAGTTTATCTTCAATGATAACCACATCAGGCATTACCCCCTCACATTTAGATATTGAATTAACAGAAACTGCATTAATCAATGACGTTAACAAGGTTTGTGATCGCCTTAATGCGATTAAAGCTATTGGCTGTCGAATTTCTATTGATGATTTTGGTACCGGTTATTCCTCACTCAAGTACTTAAGTTCTTTCCCCCTGGATGTACTTAAAATTGATAAATGTTTTGTTGATGGTATTACCGATAAATCTTCAACTTTAGCGGTTGTTCATTCCATTGTCTCTATGGCAAAAATGTTAGGCGCCCACATTGTTGCTGAAGGGGTTGAGAATGAAGAACAACTTGAAATTTTAGATACAGCAGGGTGTGATTGCTACCAGGGTTATCTATTTAACCCGGCGCTTAAGGCCGCTGCATTTGAAGATTTAATAAATTCAGAAGTAACTATTCAGGCTCCCTCTTTGGAAAAGATAGGTTAGGGGGGAATATTAAATAAAGACCCCTCATTCCCCCTTTTTCAAAGGAGAGGTGAAGTTACATCCAGAACTTTCAAGGAAAAGGAATAATGAAAAAGAACTTACCTGTAACAAATTATGAAGTAACTTTTTCTGAAGGCGAA
>CAYNIU010000306.1:0-1947 GCA_964397365.1 uncultured Methylomarinum sp.
CGTGGATTTAATGTTTCATTGTAAACTTTCGGTTCAACTACATTAGGAGTAGCATTGGAACCGGCTTCAGTTGTTGCACATCCAGCTGTTAAAGTTAAAACAGCAGTGAAAAATAATAGTTTTGTTTTCATGATGACTCTCAAAAATTTAAAAAACAGGTAACTACCCGACGTCATTAATTAAACGAAAAGTAGGCAATATCAGTTGCTTGCGGAAGAAGTATAGGTAACATGGAGGTGTTCGTTAAAAAAGTTATTGGATTGTAAATCGGAAGCTCCATCACTCGACCGCATTATTAGAATATACTAATTTACATACCAAGTAAACTCCTTGGTTAATATTTTTAAAAACTTATGAAATTTCTTTTTGCCCTTTTTCTTGCCACCCTAACTCCTGCTATCAGCGCCAAAAGTATACATAATATCTCTTTTATCAGTGCTGATGGCGGCATTATCCATGCAGATTATTTTTACTCTGGAAGTCATGCTGTCGTTCTGGCTCATGGCGCCGTTTTCAATAAGGAAAGCTGGCAACAGCTGATACCGATATTACTCAAAAACAATATTACTGTCCTGGCCATTAATTTTCGCGGCTATGGTCAATCAACAGTCGGAAACAGACCGGCTGACAAATTTGAAGATATATTGGCGGCGGTGCGCTTTCTCCATAATCAAGCTAATATTTCCCGGGTCTCTGTCATGGGCGCCAGTATGGGGGGTGGCGCTGCCGCCAAAGCAGCTATTTCTGCAAAACCGGGGGAAATCAGTCAATTGATTCTGTTATCGCCCATGCCTGTTAAAGAACCGGAAAAATTACAGGGGGATATTCTTTATATTGCCAGTGAAAATGAAGCTCTGGTTAACAGCATTATTTCCCAATACCAGCGAACGCCGAAACCCAAGCAACTTAAATTACTTCCAGGCAAAGCTCATGCCCAACATATTTTCAAAACATCAGAAAACAAGAATTTAATATATTTAATCATCCACTTTTTAACCCGGACACTATAATGAGCCGACAACTCTTGCTGATGCGTCACGGCAAATCCGATTGGAGTGTTGATGTAGCCGATTTTAAGCGGCCATTAAAAAAACGTGGTAAACGCGGCGCTCAAACTATAGGCGTTTGGTTACAACAGCAAAATTTACTGCCTGATTACGTCATCAGCTCCCCTGCCACAAGAGCTTTCGATACAGCAAAAAGAGTCATCAAGGCAATGAATTTGTCAACGCAAATTTATCGGGATAAAAGAATTTACGCTGCCGACATCAAAGATTTAAAACAGGTCATTGCAGAGTGTCCCCATAAAGCAGAACGCATACTTCTGATTGGACACAACCCCGGACTGGAAGAACTGTTGCTTTACTTACAGGATTCGCCGATAGCCATTCCAGAAGACGGTAAAATTTTGACTACCGCTGCATTGGCAATTTTAAACATTCCTGAAAACTGGGGTAACCTTAGCAAGGGCTGTGGTAAAATTGTTTCTGTCATTCGCGCATCAACATTAGAAGTCTAAGTCAGCGCTTTCAACAGTTCAGTCTGTGCCTGATATTCCTCTTCATCACCCGGTTGCATTTGCAGATAACTGCCATCGCTCTGTAGTATCCATGCTTGTGAATTATCTTTCAAATAACATTCAAGATCGCTTAAAACGCGGCTAGATAGTTTTTTATCTTCGATAGGAAAACAGGTTTCCACGCGTCTGAACATATTTCTGTTCATCAGGTCGGCGCTGGCGGCATACACTTCCCAGTTACCGCTGTTGGCAAAGGCATAAACTCGCGTATGCTCAAGAAAACGACCAATAATCGAGCGAACCTCAATATTCTCGGATACTCCCGGAATACCTGGCCGCAAACAACAAATACCGCGAACAATCAGCTTGATTTCCACACCGGCCTGCGAAGCTCGGTACAATGCTCTGATAGACTGATCTTCAACTAC
>CAYNIU010000307.1:0-1947 GCA_964397365.1 uncultured Methylomarinum sp.
AGTTGGAAAATTATTAATATAATCGCAAATGGCGTTAGTGATTTGGCATTAAAACGATCAGAATATACCAGTGTCTTGAAAAGGCAGGGATTTGATGCTCTGATTGAAAAAATTATAGAAAAGACAGAAAACTACGCAAAAAAAAATTAAGCGGATAGGGTTATTGAGATGTATTACCAAAGTCATCAACAAAAAAACGACATGGGTCTGAAATTGGCTCTGATTTTCTCTTTTGTTTTAGTTATCAGTGGTTGTGCCGGTACAGATGTCAATGAACAGTCTGTAGAAACGGATCATGTAGAAGTTATACCCGAAGCTGCTAATGAAGAAATAAATGAAGTAGATCCTTATGAACATATCAATCGACGTGTTTTTGTTTTTAATAATAAACTTGATAAATATGTAGCAAAACCTATTTCAGACGCCTATTTATGGGCGACCCCTCAGCTTGTGCAAACGGGTATTGCAAACTTTTTTAATAATCTGAAAGATATTAATGTCGTTTTGAATGATGCCATGCAAGGCAAGTTACAGCAAAGTGCGGAAGATACCGGGCGGTTTATCGTTAATTCAACGGTGGGACTAGGTGGGGTATTTGATGTGGCCAGTGAAATCGGTTTGGAAAAACATGATGAGGATTTTGCTCAGACCTTAGCTGTTTGGGGAGTACCGGATGGCCCCTATTTAGTCTTGCCTGTTATCGGTCCGGCGACTACAAGAGGGGTTCCTGGCAGTATATTTGATACGGCGGCAAATCCAACTTCTTATGTGGGACTCCCGGTGCAGTTGCTGTTCATGTTGAATGCTCGTGCAAATGCTGAAGGCGCTCTTAATTTTATTGATGAAGCTGCATTGGATCCTTATATTTTTACCCGGGAATCTTTTTTACAGTATCGCAGGCATTTGATTTCTGATGGTAATACAGAAATTACCGAAGATACGCTGGATCTGGAAGATGAATTTTACGATGATGAAGAAGATTTAACAGAGGAAGATTTGCTTTCAGACACTGAATCTGAAGATAGTGTCGATGGCGGGAAAAAAACGGAAACTGAGGATGAAACAAAGTTGGCTGAAAATGGTTTCAGGTTGCAATTAGAGGCTGATACCAAGGACTTTGCTCAGGCTTCCGGGTCTTTTGACAATGCGCTTAAATCCTTTGAAGATGCAAGCCGTGCCTATCAGGAAGCCTCTGAGAAATTGAATAAACTGGAAGGCCAGTAATGCTTGCTGCTTTTAGCCGATTCTACACTCCTTTTTAGGAAAGAAAAGGGTGTGGAATCAGAATTTTCTTAGTAGTGCAATAATGAGTGAACTTCGTAATTCTTTAACTGTTCTCTGCCATCTAAAAAATCCAGTTCAACAACAAAAGCACAGGATTCAACAGTAGCACCTAGTTTTTCAACCAACTCGCAACTTGCTTTCGCAGTCCCCCCGGTTGCTAGCAAATCATCAATTAACAGGACTTTATCCTCTGTATCAAAAGCGTCGATATGCGCTTCTAATGTTGCCGAACCGTATTCGAGGTCATAAGATACACTTTGAACATCGTAAGGTAATTTACCCGGTTTTCTGAGTGGCACAAAGGGAATTCCCAATTCCCAGGCAACCAACGAACCAAAAATAAATCCACGCGCTTCCATTCCGGCAACTGCGGTGATATTTCGACCTAAAAAAGGGTGCAGTAACTGGTGTACGGCAAGCCTGAGCGTTGCCGGATCTTTAACTAGAGGTGTAATGTCTTTAAATACGATGCCGGGTTTTGGAAAATCGGGAATATCTCTGATTTTGCTTTTTAAACGGTTCATAGATGATGTTATTTATTATTCAGGTATTATTGGAAAGATAAATTTACATATGGAGATAGAAATAAATGTACACGAAATAACAAGACAACTGTAGGAGCGAATTCATTCGCACTTAATCTTAATTATTTGTCACTGCCCG
>CAYNIU010000308.1:0-1936 GCA_964397365.1 uncultured Methylomarinum sp.
ACCCCATCAACTCCCATTGCACAGTCAATAAATAGGGTTTGTGTCCCTGTATTCCAAACGGCAGGAAGTTGCAGAAAAATAGCAGTTCAAATGCCCCGGAATTAATCAACACTTCCTTAATGATAAACCCCGCCGGTTGTGCGGTTTGATACGGAGGGATGCACAATGTAGATCCCATACTTTTTTGTCAGCCTAAGCCCGTTCCTGAATTTCGGGAGCTAGTATACGGCCTCGTAAATTCAGTACCTCTCAGCGAGTTCTGACCACATAAATGGTACAATAGCAGACCCGACCCCATGCTTCCCGCCCGAAACGAGCCTGCCATGCAAAAAAGTCCGTATCTTCCTGTTGCATTGTAAAACCTCCATCTACCTGATATATCAGTAGAATATACCATTCTTGCTGAAGATTGTTAAGAGGCAAGTTATTTAATTAGGCACGCTCCGAAGATATTATTCTGTGTACAGTCGCCTCAGCATCAGATTCAATCGATGCCTCAAGGTTATTTGGGTTTCTACCTCTATTTTTTGTGAACTCGATTAAGCTCTTTAACATTATTTTGAATTTTCTGTTGCATGAATATACATGGTTAGATTTTTTTATTAAATTATTGTCTTTTAACATTTTAACTAGGGCATCGATTTGTGTTGAATAGCTCATATTTTCTGACGATGCTCGGATGCCTCTGCCTTCTTTCAAAGCTAATGGAATCATTGCTGGCTTCGATATAAGCTTTTCAATGTATAATAAATAATGAAAGCCGTCATTAATGTATAACTCAAATATTGGGATATAATTTGCTTCTGTGCTTCCAAAGCTCCGTTTAAATTCTTCTATGTCAGCTTTGCGATGCTTCTTTTGTCGGTATTCTTTGAATGTAATAAATGGAAAGAATATCAATACAATTGTCGCGCTTATACCCATTATTAGCAAAATGAAACCAAGGAAATATACTAGTGCGCGAATCAATTGAACTAATACTGGGCCAGTAGTTGCATTATCCCAAATTGTAGTTTGGCTATCAAGATTAGATAAATCTGAAACTAATATTTCCTTTTGGCCTAAAATTTTTCCGATAGTAGTAATCGAAGGTGAAACGCTATTTTTTCCTAATGTAAGAATTTTTATTGTAAAAAAGTCATTTGGTTCCAATATAATTTGCGGAAATAAAACTTTCCCATTTTCTATTTGGGTAAAGTGCATGCCTTCTTTAATATATTGATTACTAGCGTTTAATAATTTTATGTCGAGAATTTTACCGGATGATATTGACAGTCCAAGAAGATGATCAGGATCGTAGCTTTCTCTAGATACGCTTTTCGCTCCGTCATTTTGGACTTTGAGAACGATCATTCTTAGCAACTGGTTTGATTTTATAATATCTATGTTGTCATAAATGATTTCAAGGTTTCCAAGTTTTTCTTTAAGGTCCACAACTGAAGCGCTGCTGATAATTTCATAACGTATATTTGGATGATTTACATTAAAATATAGTACATATAAAATGGTTCCTATAACGCTCAATGGAACTGCTAAGACTATTGTGATAATGCTAGTGAGAAAATTGCTTTTCGTTTTAAAAAAATTGGCCATAAATTAAACACCTACGGCATCTGATAGATTTGCCATGGCTTCAACCGTTTGAGCCCATTTGGTTGTTCCGAATGACATCCATAAATGCAGCAGAGAAGTAAAGGGAAACATTACTTAATTCCAAACATTCATGGGCCAGTATGACTTGCATTCCCACAGTTGTTATTGGCACGGAAATAAAGGGACAACAACATATTACTTAACCCCCCAACATTCTTGGAGAGGTGTGACTTGCATTACCATTGTTGCTATTTGCACGGTCCAATGCGATGCCCTTTCATGCGGCTAGTCATCTGCATGGTTTCGCCCCTGCTGGAACTGGTGATGTGCGAAACGCCCTTCA
>CAYNIU010000309.1:0-1926 GCA_964397365.1 uncultured Methylomarinum sp.
AGGCCGGGATACGGTGTCCCCACCAGATTTGTCTGGAAATACACCAGTCCTGAATATTGCGCATCCATTCAAAATAGGTATTTTTCCAGTTGTCGGGTACAAATTTTATATCGCCTTTTTCGACGGCATCAATGGCGGGTTTTGCCAAGGGTTCGATCTTGACGTACCACTGGTCGGTCAGTAACGGTTCAATGACGGCGCCGGTACGATCGCCACGGGGTACCATCAACTTGTGATCTTCAATTTTTTCCAGCAAGCCTTGGGTATCCAAGTCAGTAATGATTTGTTGTCGCGCCTCAAAGCGTTCCAGACCGATGTATTGTTCCGGGATAATCTCGAAACCATTATCATTGCTGCGAATGTTAGCATCGACAGTAAAAATATTGATCAGGCCGCCGTGCGGTAAATCAGCAATGGCCGATAGTTCTCTATGTCGTGTCCAGACTTCATAATCATTAAAATCATGGGCCGGGGTGATTTTGACACAACCGGTACCAAATTCAGGGTCAACATGTTCGTCGGCAATGACCGGAATGCGTCTGCCGGTTAAGGGGAGTTCTACAAACTCGCCCAGTAAATGTTTATAGCGCTCATCATCAGGATGAATCGCCACGGCGGCATCGCCGAGCATGGTTTCGGGGCGCGTAGTCGCAACAATCAAGTAGCCTGTGCCATTAGTTAGCGGATAACGCATGTGCCACATGGAGCCGTTTTCTTCTTCCGATAAAACTTCCAGGTCGGAAACAGCGGTATGCAAAACCGGATCCCAGTTAACCAGGCGTTTGCCGCGGTAAATCAGGCCTTCTTCATAAAGCTTGATAAAGACTTCCTGTACGGCCTCGGACATACCATCGTCCATGGTAAAGCGCTCTTTTTCCCAATCCAGCGAGGAACCCATGCGACGCAACTGGCGGGTAATGGTGCCGCCTGACTGCTGTTTCCATTGCCAGATTTTTTCGATAAATTTTTCCCGGCCGTAATCATGACGGCTTTTACCTTCGGCATTAATCAATCGTTCGACGACCATTTGTGTGGCGATGCCGGCATGGTCGGCGCCCGGTTGCCATAAGGCGCTGCAACCTTTCATACGGTGATAACGAGTCAGGGCATCCATGATGGTATCCTGGAAAGCATGCCCCATGTGCAGACTACCGGTGACATTGGGCGGCGGAATCATGATGCAATAGGATTCGCCGTCCTGTTCGGCGGCAAAATAGCCTTTTTCTTCCCAGTGGTTATACCAGCGTTGTTCAATTGAATGGGGTGAATACGTTTTTTCCATGGATGTCTAATAATTAAATAAAAAGGTAATATTCTAGTAAG
Source organism: uncultured Methylomarinum sp. (assembly GCA_964397365.1). Classification (GTDB taxonomy): domain Bacteria; phylum Pseudomonadota; class Gammaproteobacteria; order Methylococcales; family Methylomonadaceae; genus Methylomarinum. Next base: position 1,324 of record CAYNIU010000309.1, read on the forward strand.
GTATTTAAATTTACCACAGAGGGCAGCGGGAACACAGAGAAACAAAAGTAATTATGGTGATTTTATTTAAATGTTGGTATATATTCCAGTGTCTTACAGTTTATGCGTAGTAATTTCCAGTCCGGCTTGTTGATAGTAACGGTAGCGATTCCTGCCCATTTGTTTGGTTGCTTCACTGTTATCCAGAATTTCCAGAATACGTTCGCAGTGTCCTGTTTGTTGCGGTTGTGTCGATGAAAGGTTCACAACAACCTTTTGCCATTGATCAGGAATGGGTTCTGTACCGATTAAAATAGTTCGTTTGTATTGCGGTAATTCATCGTGATAAATCTGATGTGGGATAAAACTACCCGCCCTGAATACCCATAATTGATTATCAATTTGTTGGCTTTGTTGTTCCGAGCCGGTCAAAACATAACAGAATTGACCGCTGCGGTAGACTTTTTCAATTAGTTTACAGGCAAAGGTCTGCCGTTCTTGTTGCGATTGGGACGGCAGGATATAAAAGGTAACCTCAGTCATGAGCCATAGGAATGTGATGAATACAAATCATGCAGGAGCAATTATCTGTGAGCCACAAGGATGTGGTGAATGCAGATCATG
>CAYNIU010000310.1:0-1917 GCA_964397365.1 uncultured Methylomarinum sp.
CTCTTTAGAATTTTCGTTTTCACCGTTACTCATGCTGTTATTCCTCTTATAAATAAGTATTTCATTATTATTATTTTAGAACCGCTAAAGGTACCATGCTGACAGAACATTTCAAGTGCTCATTTAGTTGTTTGTAACAGCTTTTTTCTAGATGTGAAAGGGGTTTTTAAAAAAAGTTGAATTTTGACTGGCGTAGGTTATTGATTTATCTGTTTCTATTAGATAAGAAAAATATTAAATAAAGTCATAACCTTTTTTCTTTTCATGGGTGCTGGTGACTTTTTCTGCAAGGCGTCTACATTCAAATTGCCAATAACCCAAGCCTATGTTTTGACGATCTTTTATGATGATAGGGAAGCTTTCCTGATTTAAAAACATTCTCAAAATGTCGCCGTCTTTAAACATAAAAGAGTCTATGATAATGAAGCTTTTTTCACCGTCATTGTTTTTAACCGCATAAAGCAGAGCCTTTTGTGGTTCGGAGCCCGCAGGCGCATTTATATCAAGATAAGTGACTGAAAAGGATTGAGCCGTAATTGCTTTTAATTCAAATGCAAGCTTGTTGTCTTGTTTGAATAAAGTCATTTTTGTCACAATTCCTAATAAACGATTTTGTTTACCGGTATCTGTTTTCCGGCAGCTGATAAGACTTCCAATTGATAAAGTACCGGGCTTATCAAAGTGGCAAGACAGCGCCCGGTCGGAATAGGTTTCAGCTTTGATTTCAATGGAGGGCTCACTTGTTTCAGCAAAACTGCTTTGCAAGCTGTGAGTAGCTTCCAGGCCAATGGCTATATATCTGTCCAGTCTGTCACTGAATATTGCAGCGCCCTGTAGGTGTTGTCCCTGCCAGTGCTGAACTAAATATTCAAATAATTCAACTGACAATTTGTTAGACTTGTTGTTTGCTGACTCAATAGAACTATAACGAGGTTCATTTTCACTACTGTATTTCGCAGCATGTTCGCAAGCTTTATAAAGCCTGCCGAGGTTTAAAAACATTGTAGCGGAATCTGTTGCTTTGCCGCTGGTATCAAAATAAGGTGGTGAATCTTCATCCATCAGAATAATACATTGTGTTTGCAGACCGGGAACGGGGGTGTTTTCAATAACAACCAAGTGGGTTACTTTTTCAATAAATTTGTAACTCAATTGAAATTCTTTTTGCATCAGACCGGAAGGGTCGGCAAGACTCAACAGCAATATTTGTTTATAACAATCCTGTGCGCTGGTTTTTCCTGATGAGCTGGTTTCGTCGGATACTTTTGTGGTTTCTTTTTTAACTTTTATGCTTAATTTGTAAAGCGAGTGTAAATCAATCCATATCCAGTCAGGAACGGAGGTATTCATCATGAAATGGGTAATTACAATGCTGCTAAGCCCCTTGATGGTTCTTTGTATTGCTAAGGCAACATTTTTTCCCTGAAACCAGCCGATATCCCGGCGTGTTAATTCACGAACGCTCATCCAATAGCCTATGGTGAGTTGTTTTTCAAGAGAAACTAGAACTTCCATGATTTTGTGTTCATCTAATCCTTTAGGAAAGCCGGATTTGCTCAGTCTGGAGTGTAAATAGTCTTCAATAATCAGAAAGTTGTGTCTTAATAATTCAAGCGCATCAAGGCGTTTTTGAACGGGCATGACTAAACCATTCATTTCGATGATCAGGTCATGGAGCAGACGGGTTGCCAGGCCAAGGTTAGCGGTAGGTAGTTCTGCAAGCCACTGTGTCAGCGTGTCCTCTTCAAATACAAGCAATAGTTCCGGGTCATTTGTTTGTTCAGGGATGACCAGAAAAAAAGAATTCTTCACAAATTTTCCGTAGTTAAGTAGTTCGGTAGCTATACACTGCTGCACGTCAAGTTTAGACTAATTGCGGAAGTTTAACTTAATAAAATGATAGCGTTCAAACATAGG
>CAYNIU010000311.1:0-1913 GCA_964397365.1 uncultured Methylomarinum sp.
AGCACGGCGCCAGTCCACCTGCAGTTAATAATGCAACTTTTTTTGGTTTATTCATGTGAATCTTATCGTTTAGTTTTTAGACTTATCAATAATTTTGTTGGCTTCAATCCATGGCATCATGGCACGTAATTTGGCGCCCACCTGTTCAATAGGATGCTCAGCATTCAAGCGACGTCTTGCTGTCATTTCAGGATACCCTGTCATGCCTTCGACAATGAAACGTTTTGCGTATTCACCGTTTTGAATATTTTTCAATGCTTCACGCATAGCTTGCCGGCTTTCTTCGTTAATAACGCGAGGACCGGTCACATACTCACCATACTCCGCATTATTGGAGATGGAATAGTTCATATTGGCAATACCGCCTTCAAACATCAAATCGACAATCAGCTTCAATTCGTGCATACATTCAAAGTAAGCCATTTCAGGTTCATACCCTGCTTCAACCAGAGTTTCAAAACCGACTTTAACCAATTCAACCGCACCGCCGCATAATACCGCCTGTTCGCCAAACAAATCCGTTTCAGTTTCGTCACGAAAAGTAGTTTCGATAATACCGGAACGACCGCCGCCAATTGCAGAAGCATAAGACAGGCAAATATCTTTAGCACTGCCTGAAGCATCCTGATGTATCGCAATCAGATCAGGAATACCGCCTCCACGCACAAATTCGGAACGTACAGTATGTCCAGGCGCTTTAGGCGCTATCATAATGACATCCAGATCAGCGCGTGGCAGAATCTGGTTGTACAAAATAGCAAAGCCATGAGCAAACGCCAAAGTCGCACCCTGCTTCAAGTTTGGCTCAATAACAGCTTTATATAATTGTGACTGAAACTCATCCGGTGTCAGAATCATGACAACATCAGCGCCGGCAACAGCTTCAGGCACCTCTTTAACTGTCAAACCGGATGCTTCAGCTTTGGCAACAGAAGCAGATCCGGCACGCAACCCAACCACAACGTCAACACCGGAGTCTTTCAGGTTGTTTGCATGAGCATGGCCTTGCGAACCATAACCAATAATCGCTACTTTTTTACCTTTGATAACTGAAAGGTCAGCGTCTTTATCGTAATAAACTTGCATGAGTTTTCTCGTTTTTTATTAATTAATTGTTAATTTGGAGTGGGTGTGTATTTTATAAATGTAAACCTTTTTCACCACGTGAAATACCGGTTGGACCTGAACGCACCACCTCGATAATGCAACCCTCTTCCAGTCCATTTATAAAGGCATCCAGTTTATCCGAAGGCCCGGTCATTTCAACCACATAACTACTTTGCGTCACATCAATAATTTTACCGCGAAAAATATCCACCATACGCTTCACTTCTTCACGAGTATTATCAGTCGTTTTTATCTTGACCAGCATGAGTTCCCGCTCAATATGTACGGATTCAGCCAAATCAATTAACTTAACCACATCGATCAGCTTATTTAACTGCTTGGTAATTTGTTCAATAATCTCATCATTGCCCCGCGTCACTAAAGTCATGCGCGAAAGGCTGGAATCTTCGGTCGGTGCAACCGTTAATGACTCAATATTATAGCCGCGCGCTGAAAACAGGCCAGACACTCTGGATAAAGCACCCGCTTCGTTTTCTATCAGAATTGAAATAATATGCCTCATTTACGATAACTCCCTGTCTAATAACGCCGCCGTTCTTAACTTCATCTCATGATGCGCTTTACCCGCCTCAATCATCGGATAGACATTTTCAGTTCTATCGGTAATAAAATCCAGGAATACAGTACGATCTTTCATGGCGAAAGCCTCTTCCAGAGCACCTCTGACAGCTTCCGGCTTATCAATCTGTATACCCACATGACCATATGCTTCAGCCAGCTTTACAAAATCAGGAATGGTATCCATATAGGATTGTGAATAACGACTTTCATAAGAAAATTCCTGC
>CAYNIU010000312.1:0-1902 GCA_964397365.1 uncultured Methylomarinum sp.
ATATTGAACCCCTTTCAGGATTTTTTTGTTGTTTTGGGGGTAACTTTAAGCTTGGATATAGGTGCGGATTTATCCGCACAGTGCGAATGAATTCACTGTTAATTCTGCTTATGTTAATGGAAGAAAGCGGGGGCTATTGCTTGGCAGTTTGCTGTACCATCAGTCAAACTGAAATTCAGTCGGTCTGGAGCGATAGGTTGACGCCCCCGAAGTCTTTGAAAGTATTGTCTATGCCGCTCGGTTATCTTATGGTTTTTGATTATGCGCCATTTATTGCTAAAGCCTGTCATTTTTGTCAGTATAATTTTAGGGTTGTTTATTATCGGTGAGTTAATAGCTCTTGGTGGGCTGACTTGGCGTAATCATCAACGTCTAAGCCTTTTGGAACAGGATGTCAAGAATGGCCATCATCTGGAAGAAACCATTTTTGTTCTACTGAGCAGCCAGTTACAGGAAGCGGATAAATCTCAAACAACATTACTTTCCCGATTACCCGATTTGCAATTTAATGATTCCAGAGTCATAACCGATGTCAGTCAGTTACGGGAATCATTTGCCAAAGCTCTGGAAGGCGATAAACAAAGCTGGTTGCAATCATTAAATATCACCCGGCATTTGATTTCCAGACAAATACAGGAAGAAGAAAATCTGCTCAGTAAAATTGCCGAAGATACTCAACTGGAATTTAAACTGGCGATTATTTTACCGTTACTGACATTTTTTATAATCTTTATTTTTGGGCGACATTTTTTTAACAATAATGTCATTGCTCCACTGGATTCACTCAAAGATTTTTTACAAATGCTGGCGCGCGGTGATCGTCAGCCTATTCGACAGCAAACGGCTGATCCGGTTATGCGTGCTTTGTTTGATAATTATAATCAATTGGTTTTGCGCTTGATCGAATTGGAAAAAGAGCATGTGGACTATACCACCGAACTGGAACATAAAATACGCCAAACCACTTCCACGTTGCTGGAACAAAGCCAGCAAATTGCTCGTAGTGAACGTTTGTCAGTGGTTGCAGAGTTGGCTGCCAGCACCGCTCATGAATTGCGTAATCCTCTGGCAGGTATTCAACTGGCGTTGGAAAATATTTTGCAGGAATGTCCTGAAACGGAATGGTGGGACAGATTAAATGCTGTTAATAATGAAATCAAGCGGCTGACGCGGCATTTGAATGATTTACTGGCCTTGACCCGTCCATCAGCCAACTCGTCTGAACACATAGATGTCAACCAAATCTGCAATGAATTAAAACATTTTTTAAATTATCAAATTCCAGAAAATATCCGCCTGATTTATCAGATTGAACCGAAATTAAACGTTTATTTACCGGCTACCGAATTTAGGTTGGCCTTATTGAATTTATTGCTGAACGCTATTCAGGCTATTGGCCACAATTCCGGACGGATTCAATTGATCGCCAGACATGAGCATGAGCAAATCGTCATTACTGTGCAAGACAGTGGTCCCGGATTTAATCAGGATTTTCTGGAGCATGGTATTCGTCCTTTCGTTAGTCTGAAAGAAAAAGGTACCGGCCTGGGGTTAGCGACAGTGAAGCGTTTTGTTAAATCGCAACAAGGAAAAATCAGGCTTTACAATAATGACCAAGGGCATGCCTGTGTCACTTTAACACTACCGGTATCAGAATCATGAAAGACTGTTTATTGATAATTGAAGATGAAAAACTGCTGGGTCAGGAATTGCAACGGTTTTTTAACAAACAGGGACGGGAAGTCAAATGGGTCGAATCACTTAGTGAGGCGAGATCGGTACTGCTGCAACAAAATATTGATCCACTAGTGGTACTGTCTGATATGAATTTGCCGGACGGCAATGCGCTGGATTTTCTGGAAGAAATGCGGACTAAATCATTGGACGGTATTGAGTGGCTGT
>CAYNIU010000313.1:0-1901 GCA_964397365.1 uncultured Methylomarinum sp.
CTTAATATTTTTTCTATGTATTTTTGCGTCATTATCTCAGAACAGCTGAAAAATTAGTCTTTATACGGTATTATCCCATACAATTATTGATTACCAACAACATCATTAGGAATAAGAAATGACTCAAGACGAATTAAAAAAACAAGTTGCCAAAGCAGCTCTGGAATACACTAAAGGAGTGTCCATTCTGGGAGTTGGCACCGGCTCTACCGTTAATTTCTTTATTGATATGCTTGCCGACCATAAAGCCGATATTGAAGGCGCTGTTTCCAGTTCAGAAGCGACAACCCAACGCTTAAAAGACATTGGTATTCCCGTTCTGGATTTAAACAGTGTGGGTGATATTGAGGTCTATATTGATGGCGCTGATGAAGTTGATCCTCGCAAAAAACTGATAAAAGGCGGCGGCGGAGCCTTAACCCGTGAAAAGATTATCGCCGCAGCCAGTAAGAAATTTGTTTGTATTGCCGATGAAACCAAATGTGTTGAGGTCCTTGGGAAATTCCCATTACCCATTGAAGTTATTCCCATGGCTCGCAGTTATGTCGCCAGGGAAATGGTCAAAATGGGCGGTCAACCGGTCTGGCGTGAGGATTATTACACTGACAACGGCAATGAAATTTTGGATGTGCATAATCTGGAAATTCTTGACCCCATGGAGATGGAACGTACTATTAATGACATTACAGGCGTTGTAACCGTAGGAATTTTTGCTCACAGAGATGCCGATGTGGTGCTGGTAGGTAAAGGCGATACTGTCGATATTATGTAGATTGGAAACTCTTTCATGCGTTAAAATGCCGGGACATTTGTCCTGAATTTAGGATCATGCATGAAATAACTCTACCATATGTAGGTACGAATTCATTCACACTGTCAGGATAAATTCACATCTACAAAATAGGCAACTGCTCAGCGTATATATGCATTTAATATCAGTCTCTTACTTCAGAAGACACCGTGAATATAATCCATGCCACCAACACGTCTTCCGCAAACAACTGATATTGAATACTTTTCGTTCAATTAATTACGCTGTGCCGCTACCAAGATAGTTTGTCTAAGTTATTTCGTGCATGTTTTTCAAAAATCCATCAATTTTTACCGAAAAGAAGCCGAACGGTCAGTCCGGGTTGATTATCCTCAAGACTCATGGTCGCGTTATGTAATTCACTTACCGCTTTAACCAGGCTGAGTCCCAAACCATTTCCAGGCGTACTGCGAGCATTATCCAAACGAACAAACCGCTCCATAACATGGTTCTGTTCCGACAATGGGATACCATTGCCATTATCACAGATTTTGATTGTTTTTTCTTTAGCAAATAAGCTGATTTTCCCATGGACAGGGCTATATTTGATAGCATTGTCCAGCAAATTACTGATAGCTTGAGCCAATAAATGACGGTTTCCTGTAATCTTTATTCCTGAATGAACACTTATGGTTAAATTTCTGCCCTGCGATTCAGCTAACTCCTTATAAAGCTCGCCCAACTCTCTCAGTAAAGCCGTCATATCCACTGTTGTCCATTCTCCACGAAAGCTCCCGGCTTCGGCCTGAGCAATTTCCAATAACGCATTAAAAGTTCGAATCAGATCATCAGTATCTTCAATTGTTTCCTCCAAAACCTGTTGATATTCTTTCGTATCACGCTTTTCCAATAAAGTGATTTCCAAACGGTTCCGTAACCTTGATAAAGGGCGACGCAAATCATGCGCCACATTATCAGTAACCTGCCGCATACCGGTCAGTAGCTGTTCAATACGTTTGAGCATATGATTGAGTTGTCCGGACAAATCATCGAACTCATCCTTGTTAGCGCTCAAAGGAATTCGTTGTGAAAAATCACCGGAAGAAATTGCTCTTGCAGTATGATTGATATGATCAATACGCGCCAACAG
>CAYNIU010000314.1:0-1894 GCA_964397365.1 uncultured Methylomarinum sp.
CCCCAGACGGGACTTTAACCCGCTAGATTGATTGCCGGTGACGGCGTGCGACCTGCCCCCTTGTTTTAGAATCTAATCTTATTGAATCCTCGCGCCCTGATTACCGCTAACCTTACGAATTAATAAACGCGGCAAACGCCACAGCATGCCGAAAAACAATTGGGCATGTTTTCGGGAAATCAACAGGTTATCCTGTAACATTTTGAAATGAGAAATGCCATCGAGTGGATACTGTACTTGCGTTTCAATATTAATTACATCAACGCCCTGCCAATATAAACGCACGGCGATTTCTATATCAAAATCCATGCGTTGTCCCAGTTGTACTGATTTGAGCAATTTATCGACTTCAGCCAGAGGATAACAGCGGAATCCGCACATGCCGTCAGCAATGGCAAACGACAGGGTATTGATACAGATCCACAGATTGGTAAACTGGCGGCCATATAATCTTTTTTTAGGCGCCGTTTCATCAAAGCCCGGTTGCCCCAGGATCAGTTTATCGGGATTTTGTTCACTAGCGGTCAAAAAACGGCTGATGTCATCCAGTTGATGCTGACCATCGGCATCGATTTGCAGGGCGTGAGTAAAACCTTGTTGTATTGCCAGCTGCAAACCCGTCATCACAGCCGCACCTTTACCGCCATTGCGGCGTCTTTCATATAAAGTCAGCCACTGACTCTCCTGTTTGGCAATCTCTTTTAATACTGCTGAACATTCCGCCGAACTGTCGTCATTGATTAAAAAAACCGGCAACCCAAGCGGCTTTAATTGTGCTACCACCTGAGCAATAGCCTCCTGATGATTGTAGACGGGGATAATCACACAGGTTTTCAAGTCATGACTCCATAGACCATGCGTCCCGAGCTGTGCGAATCGGTAGCGGAATTCAGTTTAAAATACAGTTTGCCGGTTTCTACTTTCCAATGTAGGTGTACACTAATCATATCTCCAGGACGTATGATTTTTTTAAACTTAATCACCTCCATTCGTAAAAACGGCAGGTCAATCCCAAACAATAGCCTGCCGTATTTTTCAACCCAGGCCAATTGTGTAACCCCGGGTAAAACAGGCTGCTGTGGAAAATGTCCCATAAAATAAACCAGTCTCTCCTGTATCCGCACCTGCAATTCAACCTGATTTTTTTGCAGGATACAATATTGTATTTGTGGGAATTTCGCCAAATCCATCGTCAACAGCTGAAGTAACAGATCGGAATCTATTTTTTCCTGCGCCGAAACCGGCATTGACTGCATAAAAAGCCATTTACGCGGCAATACCAGGGTTTCAAAATAATCCATCAGTTGCTTTCTGAGCTGTTTAATCATCATGCCCCGGCCATGTTGCTGTAAATAGTCTTTCCCTGTTTCAGTCAAGACGACAACCGCGCCAATCCGGTCGCGTTTATTGGTCAGTAACAAGGTATGGGATTGCGCCACCCAGCCTGACTGATTGAGCGTTTGTTCCAACTCATCCAGAGACAGGCGTTTTTCCTCTACTTTAACAATTCTGTCACTCCGTCCTAGCAGGACAAACCTACCCTCATCATGCAACTCAATTTTATCATCCAGCATAAAGGCTGTTTGATCCGGTAAATAAGGCGAACAAAGCTGAAAGCGCCCGTCTTCAGTTGCTTGCAGTTTTATTGCCCGGAAAGGCGTCCACAATTCATCATCTGGCTGGGTCCGCCAGGCAATACCGCCGGTTTCAGAACTGCCATAGATTTCCATGATTTTTTGCCCACAGCGCTGCTGAATTTGCTCTGTAACATCTTTGCCAAGAGCGCCACCGGAACTGAAAATGGCTGTCAGCCGCCCAATTTTCTCCCACGCTGTTAAATCATCCAGCCTTTTTAACTGTGCCGGGCTGGCTACCCAATAAGAGGGGCTTCCTG
>CAYNIU010000315.1:0-1871 GCA_964397365.1 uncultured Methylomarinum sp.
CCATTGAAGGTCATGACCCATTGGATTCAACCACAGTCGCGGACGCACCCCAGTTTGCACCATATTGTTCATTTAAGTAGCATTAATATGCGAACCACACCCCTGGATATTAAGGAATTTCAAAACAACATGTAGTCATATTCTTACGGCACATACTGATAATAATCAGCCTTCTGTTTCATGTAGCACTCAATTCTAAAGTCCTACCATGACAGATTTAGTCAAAACCAAGTGGGAAATCAGATTTTAGACGGAGTTACCCCGTGTGTGGCACGTTATATTTTTTTGAGCAACGCTAATTGTCGGTGATAGCTAAACAATTGATGAGTACTGGTTTTGCCAAAATATACTCCAGATAGTCTTAGTTGTTGTCCACATAAAATGCAAATGAAAGCCTCCACGTTAAAATTTATTTTCATCAATTGAGCATAGGTGGGAGCCGGTTTGGGCTCAGTGTTTATTTGTCCCAGCAATTTATAAACTGAGGGTAATAATTTTCCTCTAACACGATGAGCAAGAAAGCCATAATATCGAACCATTCGAAAACCGATATCAGGAATATGCTGAATAAAACGGGCAATAAAATGTTCTACAGTGAGTGTAAACCGGCGGTATTGTTTGGTTTTGTGATCTAAGTATTTGAAAGCCACCTCATTACCATCATAATGTCTGAGCTTAGATTCGGCGATAGGCGGTCGCTTGATATAGCGACTTAAATATTTAAGATTTTGTTTATGGTCGTGCGATGGTTTTGCGCAGTGAACAATCCATGTTTTTTGATAGAGACGCTCTAGCAGGTGAGAGAAAGTAAATTGGTTATTTAGTTGTTGTTTAATCGCTGATGGAATGATGAGCTTATCTTTCTTCCAAGTTTTTCGGAAGAGTTTAATGATGTGATATCGCCACATGCGCATTATGGTGGCTTGATCAAAAAAGAGATTTTTCCACTGAGAGCCATTCTCAGAGATCCCTCCCATCGTGGTAGAGAGATGAATATGCACATTGCGCTTGAGGTCACGGCCAAAAGTGTGAATGGCAATAAAGATACCCGGCGTTATTTTTCTCTTTCGGGCAATTTTTTTAATACAATCAGCCGCGATTTTAGCAATGACATTGAGCAGTTGACGGTTATGCCAAAAGAAGTCCCACAACTCGCATGGCATGGTAAAAGTAATATGTTGCCATGAGGTGTTGGGTAATATCTGAAGTTGCTTTTGTAACCATACTTCTGTGGCTTTTTTCCCGCAAGATGAACAGGCCTTGCATTTGCAGGTAAAATTGATGTATTTGATGTGAGAACAATCTGGGTTAGCACAGTGATACTCTTGTCGACCACGAATTTTATGTTTGCAGCTAAGTAATTTAATGATGCAGGTGGTGATATCGTTTCTGATTTTATGCTTATTTTTGTTAAAAAACCGCCACCAGTTGCCATTGGATAAGAGGATCCTTTTGATCGTGTATTTTTGCTTCATAATGGGTCGGACTGTATTATCTTTGTAATATATATTATGATAGCACCAGAAATGGTTTGATAGGAGAAGTTAAATGATTCAGATACCCAATCAGTTGAGATCTACGACGAAGGTCATTGGCTATTTTTCTTATACTGATAATAATCAAGTTTGTTGTGATGGTGACGCGTGTATTATTGCTGGTTCGATCGATAAAATGAAAATGTATCTTAAAAGGCTACCTAGTACTTTGGGACATGATTATATCAAGAAGACGCGATTTGGAGAGATTGTAAAAGGGCTGCGATCTGGTGGCGCGTATGCCTTTGATGAAGAGGCTTATGAGCGTTTTTATCAGCTGGCACAAAATGATGGCATTGATGGATTACCTGAGAATAAGGGGTTTCCGGAGTCAAC
>CAYNIU010000316.1:0-1863 GCA_964397365.1 uncultured Methylomarinum sp.
GAACCTCAGCATTGTGTGCTTTAGCCGCTTTGACAACACCACCGATTGTCGCCATACCAGAAACACCCAATACGGTACAAATATCAGCGCCAGCGGCATAGAAAGGAGTCGCTTCATATTCACCAGCATCCATGGTTTTTAAGTCTACTAACAATAGATGTTCTGGAAATCTCGCTCTTAATTCCTCGACAAGTCTCAGGCCATTGGCTTTAATGCAAGGCGTACCGATTTCGAAAATATCAACATAAGGCGCGACTTCATCAGCCAGCGCTACTGTTGCATCAAAATCCAGTGAATCTAAAGCCATTTGAATTAATGGTGTTGCCATATTATATGCTCCGTTTGTTACAGTTATTGTTTAAACATAAAATTTACTAGCTAACGGTAAACTCTAAAACAGTTAGAGGGTTAATGTCAATCTACCAGCATAACTGTATGTTAAAAATTTGATAGAATAATTTTTATTCCAGCGACACAAAAACCCATCAACACACTGTTGACGAACCGGCACCTGCCAACCTGGCTGTTTTTTAATTAAAAATATTCAATGCCTGATTCCAGTGTCAGATGTGAAACGTATCATACTTCAATACAGAGAAACAACACTATGACATCTTTTTCTAACATTCACGCACTGATAATTGATATGGATGGCGTTTTGTGGCACGGCAATAAGCCTTTACCCGGGCTAAAAGAGTTCTTTATTACCTTACGGAAACTGCAAATTCCTTTTATCCTGGCTACCAATAATGCCGGCATGACTGCCGAACAGTATGTAAACAAATTCAGTGGGATGGATATTACCGTTGATACCAATGAAATATTGACTTCAGGTATGGCCACAGCAAATCATCTTGCAAAACAACATGATCCGACCAACACCCGGGTCTTCGTTATTGGTGAAAACGGCGCCAAAAAACCACTGGAAGAACATGGGTTTATCCTCACTGAGCTCTACGATGTAAAAACCAGCGAACCTGCAACCGGCGCAAATATCGTCGTTTGCGGACTGGACAAGACGTTATCCTGGGACAAACTGGCAACAGCAACGCTTAACATTCGTGCAGGGGCTCAATTTATCGGTACCAATGGCGATACTACATTACCAACCGAACACGGTATCACCCATGGTAACGGCGCCATTTTAGCCGCGTTGGAAACTGCTACCGGCGTTAAACCCACCCTGATAGGCAAACCTGGGCCTATCATGTATCAGCAAGCCATGGCATTACTGAATACCCACTCTGATAAAACCATCGCCATCGGCGATCGTTTGAACACTGATATATTGGGCGCTGTAAACACCGGCATTCGCAGCTTAATGGTTCTGACCGGTATTTCGACAAAAGATGATCTGGAAACAGTTGATTATCAGCCAACATGGATCATGAATGATATTCGCGACATCACCAAGGCGCTCATTAAGCAGTCGAAATAGAGAGTCATTTGAACAAATTCATGACAAAAGCTACCATTGATATCATCAAAAAAAACAATGGAGCGCCGCCATGAAAAAATTCATCAATGATATGGACAGCTTGCTTGACGAAAGCATTCTGGGGTTTGCCAAAGCTCACGCTGATATTATTCAATTACATAGCAACCCCACTTTTGTCACTCGTAACACAGCAACCAGCGCCGGCAAAGTAGTCTTGATTTCCGGCGGAGGTTCCGGCCATGAGCCCTTACACACGGGTTTTGTCGGCCAGGGCATGCTGGATGCCGCTTGTCCCGGACAAATTTTCACCTCGCCCACACCAGATCAGATGCTGGCTGCAGCTCAAACTGTCGAAAATGGAGGCGGCGTACTGTTTATCGTAAAAAACTATGCCGGCGATGTCATGAATTTTGAGATTGCTGCGG
>CAYNIU010000317.1:0-1862 GCA_964397365.1 uncultured Methylomarinum sp.
GATTTGTAAAGGCCGCCATTATCAGAAACTTGACGGTAACCACCGTAAGCGCCTAAGTGAACAACCTGGGTTTTTGTATTAATTGGCGCATAGGTGGCGCGAGAAGCGATAGCCCAGCCTTCATCACCGCTTTTGATATTAGAGCCGAGTGAATCGCCATAGGCGCCCAGCTGTGCAGACCAGTTTTTACCGTATGATTTAAAGTTGATACCAATTGCCCGGTCAAAAGCACTTTCAGACATAGCTGTCAGCAAAGAACGTTCGGTAAACATAATATCGTTCGAGCTTTCTTGTAATTCCTGGCTGATCGGTTGTTTTTGGTTACCGACGATCACCTGTAGACCTTTTAGCGGTTTGTAACCAATGTATAGATCTTTAACGCCAAGTTTATTTTCGGCAAAATCAAACTGGGATTTGTAGAAAAAGTCTTTCCACAATGTCCCTTTGAAATGAATCCGTCCACGACGAATTTCAGTTCCGGTTGCCGGTTTGCTGTTTAAACCATCATTACCTTGAAATGTTGCATCAGCGTGTAAACGACCACCGATTTTAAGTTTAAACTGTTTGTCCGCAGTTTCAAATTGCAGACCTTTTTTACCCAACTTGACTTTGACATCACTAACGTCACTTTTGCTCAGGGTTTTTTTGGTGAGCAGTTTATTATATTGAGATTGATTGATTGCGCCATTTTGTAACAGCAAATCCAGTAATTCTTTGTCAGCTGCTTGTGCAGACATGCTGCCCAGAGTCGTAGCAGCGCCCAACGCCAGTATTTTAGCCTTTTTGTTCATTGCCATTTAAATGTATCCTTAAGATTGTTGTGTAAAAAAAGCTTAATGTTGTAAAAACTGAACACAGGATAGGAAATGATTGTTACAGGATTATTACAGCATCTAAACATCTAAAATTATTTTGTTTTGTAATTATTAGAAGTAATATTTATATTTAATAATCAATATCTTGGTAGAAAATATGATTTTCTGTTTCTGAGGGCTAATAAATATCGAAAGGTGTAGTGCATAAACAACAATTAGAAAAGAAGTGAAATTATTTCCAATATATATGAGAATGATTTGCATTTAGCTTTGTTGTTGGTTTAAAATTCAGCTTTATTTTTTTGGAGTACAAAATGAAGAAAGTAAACCGACAGCTTTATTCTGCCATGGCGATGATTGCCATCAGCGGTGGCGCTTATGCCGCTGATGACCATTTAAATAAACCTAAATCCATGGAGGACATGTGGAAAATCATTCAGGCCCAGCAAAAGCAGATTGATCAATTAACTCAAAAACGTGAAGTTGAAACTAAAGCAACAGAGAGCTCAAAAGTGGCGGACCTGGATCATAAGACCAGCGTTTTAGCCAAGGAAGTGGAAAAAATCCGCACCGAGATGTTCATACCGGAAGATATTGAATATAAAAGCGCTTATGGTCTGGGGCCGGCTGCTTCCAAGATTTATCAGGTTGAAAAAGGGTTGTCGATAGGCGGTTATGGCGAGGCCAATTATCAAAACATAGTTAGTGATAAAACTAATAACAGTAGTGATAATGCCGATTTCGAACGAATGGTTTTGTATGTGGGTTACAAGTTCACCGATAATATTTTGTTTAACAGTGAAATAGAATTTGAACATGCAGCAGCCGGTGAAGGAGAAAATGGTGAAGTGGCGCTCGAATTTGCCTCCTTGGATTTTTTGCTTGATCCTATGGCAAATGTACGGGCGGGGATGGTATTGATGCCTATGGGATTTATTAACCGGATACATGAGCCGACTTTCTTTTTCGGTAATAATCGTCCGGAAGTGGAGAGAGCGATTATTCCCAGTACCTGGCGGGAAATTGGTGCGGGTTTATTCGGTGAAT
>CAYNIU010000318.1:0-1840 GCA_964397365.1 uncultured Methylomarinum sp.
GACGATAGATTTGCTGTTTGATTTCTCGGGCAAGCAGGGTGGCAGAGCCGTTACAACGTAAAATATTGCTGACATCGAGATAGGCTTCATCCAGAGAAAGCGGTTCAAATAGCTCGGTGTATTGAGCGAAAATAC
Organism: uncultured Methylomarinum sp.; assembly: GCA_964397365.1. Taxonomy (GTDB): domain Bacteria; phylum Pseudomonadota; class Gammaproteobacteria; order Methylococcales; family Methylomonadaceae; genus Methylomarinum. The sequence continues at coordinate 136 of CAYNIU010000318.1, forward strand.
TGCGGATTATGCCGGATGCTTCTTTATAAGCGTCAAAACGTGGTTTCACAAAAATGGCTTGCGGACAAAGTCTGTAAGCCTGGGAACAAGGCATAGCAGAATGAATGCCGTATTTTCGGGCGGCGTAACTGCAGGTTGCCACTACCCCTCTTGAATTTGGCTGACCACCGACAATCACGGGTTTATTTCGGTATTGAGGGTGGTCACGTTGTTCAACCGCAGCAAAAAAAGCATCCATATCAATATGAATGATTTTACGGAGAGAGTTTTTTTCTGCCATGAGCAAAATAATGCAAGTCGATTATCAGTATGTTTTTAAAAGTATACAAGTTGTAAATATTGTAATGATAAATGGATTGTAACTGTTCAATGTATTTACGTCTTTAGTATCAGTTGCTTATTCCAGAAGACGCCGTAAATACATCCATGTCACAGTCACTTCTTCCATAAGTAACTGATATTAAATATTTAGCATGGGATTAAAATACGTTGAGTAGATGCAATGGATTAAATGAACAAATTTGCTATGCTTTGAGACTAAGATTTATAAGTATTTAAACAATAAGACGTGAGGATGTTATTAAATTCTCACTCCTAAGCTTATAAAAACTGGGGAGCTCAGCAGGGGCGTGAATCATGAATAATAAATGGAATTGGTTGCTGTTAAAAAGAAACTTACTACTGTGGACCTGGTGCTTGATCTTTCCGTTTCAGGTTTTTTCACAGCAAGCCTCTCACCCTGATTTCGTGTTTTTTGATGATGCCGTCAGCTATGTGCTTGAAAGTCGTGATCACCCGTATTTAATAAAAGCCAATGATCTGCAACTATGGCGAGCTGTAGAAGATCTTTACTTTCTGTCGCCCCGGCAATTAGTGTGGTTGAAACAAAAAAACTCTCAAGAGCTGGTGACAAATATGTTGCAGGTTCTTGATTCTGCCGAAGATAGTGGTTTGCAGTCTGACGATTATGATTTGCCGATACTCAAGGCAAAATGGAGCTATTTGTCAAGTAATCCGAATGTGTCTTTATATGAATCAGCTTTGTTCGATACCGCTTTAAGTATTTCCACCTTACGTTATCTTGCTGATCTGGGTAGCGGGCGAATAAAGCCACGCAGTGTCGGTTTCGGTTTTTCACAACAAAGGAATTATGATGAATTGGTTAGTTTGATTTTGAATGCTATTCAACATAATGAAATAGTGCAGCTCACTGAACGAGATGAGCCTGATTTTGAGGCATACCGTCAGTTAAAACAAGCTTTAAAACATTATCGACAGATGGCGCGGGAGCATTTTGTTTCAGCATTATTGTTTGAAAAGTCATTAAAAGAGGGTGATAGTCATCCTCAGGTCAAGGCATTGAAACGAAAATTGATTATCCAGGGTGAATTGAATGAGGGCGATTTGCATGCCATAGATGAAAACAGTTCGTTGGATTCAATTTATCAGGGCGCTGTTGTTGATGCGGTGAAACATTTTCAGCGTCGGCACGGGCTCAATGATGATGGCATCGTTGGCAAAAAAACATTGACGGCGCTTAATATCCCATTCTGGAAACGCATTCAGCAGATTGAGTTGGCAATGGAACGATTACGCTGGTTATCTGGACTTAATCGTGATAATCCCCTAATCATGATAAACATTCCGGCATTTCAGTTATGGGCTTTTAAATCAGGGAATATGCAATTTCTGGATGCGTTGAATA
>CAYNIU010000319.1:0-1838 GCA_964397365.1 uncultured Methylomarinum sp.
TATTCAACGCATCCAGAAATTGCATATTCCCTGATTTAAAAGCCCATAACTGAAACGCCGGAATATTTACCATGATTAAGGGAGTATTACGATTAAGCTCAGACAACCAGCGCAATCGTTCCATTGCCAATTCGATTTGCTGAATACGCTCCCAAATTGGGATATTAAGCGCTGCCAGTGTTTGTTTTCCGACAATACCATCATCATCAAGTCCGTGCCGACGTTGAAAACTTTTTACCGCATCAATAACAGCACCCTGATAAATTGAATCCAACAAACTATTTTCATCTACACCATTCAAATATTCCTCATGCAATTCACCCAAGACAATCAATTTTTGTTTCAACGTCTTGACTTGAGGATAACTATCGCCCTCTTTTAATGATTTTTTAAACTGTAAAACCGAAAACAAATGCTCCCGCGCTATCTTTCGATAATATTTTAAAGCTTGTTTCAACTGACGATATGACTCAAAATCAGGCTCATTCCGCTCAGTGAGCTGCATAATTTGATTATGTTGAATAGCGTTCAAAATCAAACTGACCCGTTCATCATAATGCCTGTGCTGCGGAAAACTGAAACCGACACTGCGAGGATTTATTCGTCCACTACGTAAATCGGCAAGATAACGTAAGGTAGAAATACTTAAAGCGGTATCAAACAAAACTGATTCATATAAGGAAGCATTCGGATGACTTGATAAATAATTCCATTTTGCCTTGAGTGTCGGTAAATTATAATCGTCAGATTGCAAACCGCTATCTTCGGCAGCCTCAAGAACCTTTAACATATTTGTCACCAGATCTTGAGAATTTTTTTGTTTTAACCACACTAATTGTTGAGGAGACAAAAAATAAAGATCTGACATCGCTCTCCATAATTTCCTGTCATTGACTTTTATTGAATACGGGAACTCACGGCTATCCAATACATACCGAACTGCGTCATCAAGAAACTCAAAGTCAGACTGCAATGCTTGCTGTGAAAAAACCTGGATAGGGAAAAACAAACAGCAAACCCACAGCAGATTACCTTTCGACAATAACCAATTCCATTTATTTCTCATAATCCCCCCCCTTGCCGCGAACAAACAATCCCAGTTTTATAAGATTATTGTTCAAACACTTATGCCCCTAAGGAATGCACACAGAATAACTTCGACAACCGATACAAATTTATGTGCGTATTCAAAGCGTCACTGCCAATAAGTTAAGAATATGCGGAGTCGGGTGTAGATACAAATTCATTCGCACTATGCGAATTTATCCGCATCTACAGCCAGCGAGTTATCGAAGTTATTCCATACACATCTTAGTTTTAAAGCATAGCAAATTTGTTTATTTAATCCATTTATCATTACAATATTCACAACTTGAATCCACTTTTAACAACACATTGATAATTGGCGGATGTTATTGTGCTAATGACCGAAAAAACTTCTCCCCGAAAAATCATTCATATTGATATGGATGCTTTTTTTGCTGCGGTTGAACAACGAGACCATCCGCAATACCGTAATAAACCCGTGATTGTCGGCGGTCTTCCAAATTCAAGAGGGGTTGTCGCAACCTGTAGTTACGCTGCCCGAAAATACGGTATTCATTCAGCCATGCCGTCTTCTCACGCCTACAAGCTTTGCCCTCAGGCTATTTTTGTGAAACCACGTTTTGAGGTTTATAAAGAGGTATCCAGCATAATTCGCAGTATTTTTGCCGAATATTGTGAATTATTTGAACCGCTTTCTCTAGATGAAGCCTATCTTGATGTCAGCAATATTTCGCGCTGTAACGGCTCTGCCACCCTGCTTGCCCGAGAAATCAAACAGCAAATCTATCGTC
>CAYNIU010000320.1:0-1818 GCA_964397365.1 uncultured Methylomarinum sp.
GACTTAACATGGAATGGAATATCATGACTCTCAGAAAAAACCCGTCCTGTCCAAGTTGTGGCAAAATAAATTAATGCTGCACTACTTTATTTCGTCCACTTTCTTTAGCGGTATACAAGGCATTGTCAGCCCGTGCGATAAAACTTTCAATATCATCATCAATTTTTAAGGCTGTCACCCCAATTGATACGGTTATTTTACCAATTGAAACTCCATTCTGTTTTTGTTTCAGCTGGCCTTTTGCCATGGATTCCTTTACCATTTCAGCTATTTCCATGGCATGTGTCAATTCTGTATCCGGCATAATCACAGCCATTTCTTCGCCACCATAGCGTGCAGCAAAATGGTGATCTGCAACATATTTCTTTAATATCCCTGCAGCATAGCGAATAACTTTATCACCGACCACATGACCGAAAGTATCATTCACTTTTTTAAAATGATCCAGATCCAAAATCAGCAAACAATGCGCCGAGCCGATTGAATGCTTAACCAATTCAGACAGCTCATTATCAAAAGCACGACGATTTAATAATCCTGTCAAGGAATCCATCGTTGCCATTTCCCTGGTTTTTGTCAACTCACTCCGTAAAGCCGCCAATTCATCATTTGCTTCATGTAATTTGGCCTTTAAGTTCCGACTAATCTCAGCCAATTGCCTGGTTTCTTCCGCAACTGAGGCCAATATGGATTTAACATCTGTCAAATCATTTATTTGTTCTAATTGCAGTGACTTGGCCATAAACTTGTCGCCTGTACTGGAAACCTTATGACCGCTATCCTGAACAGCAACAGCAGTGTTATCAATCAAAACCTGCAAATCAGAATTGATTTTTTCAAACGACTCAATTGAGGCATTACAGACATGATCTTTATACAATTCCAGACTGGTCGCTTCATCAAATAATTTATTGTTTTTTAGCAATTCATCAACAGCGTTATTTAATCTTTTGTTATTCCCGGCAACATACTCATACCAAATTGCATAATTAATGGGATGAGCTGAAACCTTGTTTTTGACCATTAAAGGAATACTTTGTCGTAACAAATCAGCATTGTATTCAGGGCAAACATCATAACTGGGTAAAAAAGTTGTGATTTCTGTCATAATTTTGATTGGCCTGTAAAGCAGCGTTATGCCGTAAGCGTAAGCTTAGACCTATATCACAAAAATACAAATTTTTTTATAATTTAGTTCTTTTAGCATCCAAATACCTGAAAAACTGTCGGGTTATAGACAATAAAAAAACCGGATTTATTCCGATTTTTTTATTGTCTATATTCTTAGCTTCAGGTTCTATTTTTTCCCCAACACTCCTTTAACAAAGTTGATTACCTTTTCCGCCAAATCCAACACTGCAGATTCACTGTCTCCATGTGGCTCTATATCTCCAAAAGGTTCACCATTTTTTTGGGTATACATGTAAATAAAATAACCTAACGGCGCAAAAGCAATGCAGCCAATAACTAACATAAAGAAAAAAATTTCCAGGACATCTCCCATAATAACCTCCACATTTTATTATAATTATTTACCCTGCCTCTTTTTAGCTGACGCCAATATGTTCACCCTTTAACAAATCTCCCTCGGTTTGATCTAATTTGATTGGCTACTGAAGCATAATCAGCTTTTAGGCTTGTTTACTAGGGAAGCGCTGAACAAATCATTCCTGATTTGTTCAGCGCTTCCCTAAATATAACCCTGTATTTGATAGGGTACAAGTAAAAATAAACTGCCCCCGCAACTTTGTCATTCATACATGACGATCAAAGTTGCCAAAAAAAAAAGATCATCGTATACTTTCAAGCAGCTTACTT
>CAYNIU010000321.1:0-1813 GCA_964397365.1 uncultured Methylomarinum sp.
GTCATTCTGTTACAGATTGCATCGACGTTACTGACAGGCAAATCCAACGACAACATTCTGTCCTTTGGTGGCAGCCTGTCAGCTTACCTTTACCATATTCTGATGTTTCTGACCTTTAATACCGATAAACTTCCGTTCCCTTTTTCTGACTGGAGTTTAACTAAAGAGTTGAAACTGCCGGAGATTAACGAGAAGAACCAGCCTTAATCATTCACAAACTGAGCGAAAATAAAATACAGTTCACAAATGCCATCGGATGATTGCCACCCCAAGCCTGTAAGCACTTCATCCCAATTGGTGTAACAGTTCATTCAGAAAGAAAGACATTCCTTGCCGTATCAACTTCAACATATCCATTCCAGTCCAAGACTGAAAACAGATGCGCGCGATCTTCTTTTTTCATTACTTTTAACAAAACAAGGACAGTTCACAGTTATCCGGCGAATTTCTGCTATTTTTACACTAACTCATTAAAATAATCTCCTGTACATTACCATGTTTAACAATAACTCCATTGGCACACAAGGCCTCATGAGCCGACGACGTTTTTTAAAAAGTGTTGCCTGTGCCGGCATAGCTCTGGCATTTCCAAATATTACGCTGGCATCACGGCAGCCTCGTCATCTGTCTTTTAATAATCTACACACCGGTGAAAAGCTATCCCTGACTTATTTTGAAAATGGTCAATATGTTAGCGACGCCTTAAAGGAAATAAACAATTTATTGCGTGATCATCGTTCTGGTGATATTTTCACCATGGATCCGTCATTAATGGATTTATTGTATGACTTGCAAACTCAACTGGACACAAACAAAACTTTCCAGGTCATTTCCGGTTACCGGTCACCGGCAACTAATGCTCGGTTACATAAAAATAGTAGCGGCGTAGCCAGCAAGAGTCTCCATATGCGAGGCAAAGCCATTGATATCCGTATAGAAGGCATTGATTCAAAAGTCATTAAAAATACAGCGATTGCAATGTACCGCGGCGGTGTTGGATATTACCGGAAATCTGATTTCGTCCATATTGATACCGGCCGGGTACGTTCCTGGTGATTTACTGCACACCACCTAATTCTACGCTGCTTACCGCCCATTTATACGGGTTCACATTGGCAACAGGTGACTGTTTATAGAGAGCTTGCTGTAAGAGTGTATCATAGCCATAAATATCATCGAAAAAGTACACCTTATTATTGATGACCTGAGCTGTGCTGTAAAAAATCAATACCGCAATAGAACCATTGATACCTACCCGTCGGTTATTCCCTTTTAACATAGCGCGTTTAACTTTCTCCGACCGCCACCCGCCTTTGCCTGAATGTAAAACAAACTCGGCCAGCGCTTCCGGTTTCGCCACACGCACACATCCATGACTGAAGTCTCGTCTTGCAGACCGAAACAATGATTGCGCAGGCGTATCGTGTAAATAAACCGCATATTTATTAGGAAAAATAAACTTGACCAATCCTAATGAGTTTCTTGAACCGGGTCGTTGCCTGACTTTTATCACTCCTCTCTTCATCAGGCCTATACTGTCAGCAGTAAATTCAAGGGGCGTAGCGTAATCGCTAAAGATTTTAACCAATTCCATATTCTGGCGATCAAGGTAGTCTGGATTCTCCTGTACTTTCGGTAGTATTTCTTCAACAGTAATACTTTTAGGCACATTCCAATAGGGTCTGAACTGCAGATAAGCAAGATTTGCCTTAAAAACAGGCGTTTCGTTTTTACCGGCAATACCCACAATAACTTTCATATTCAACGCATCCAGAAATTGCATATTCCCTGATTTAAAAGCCCATAACTGAAA
>CAYNIU010000322.1:0-1801 GCA_964397365.1 uncultured Methylomarinum sp.
GGTCTTGACTGTACTAGCATCATCACTCAAGAAAGACACAACCACTGGGAAATGAATTAATTTAATATCTCAACACTTTTAAATATGAAAAGTAACTGGTTATCTGGGCAGTAAAGAGGCATGCAAGAGAAATGGATGAAGATATTAAGTACGCTTAAGTTTTTGAGGGCAAGATTCTATCTTAATTACGGCTCTAGTTTTTGAGGAGTATTATAGATTTCCATGATTTCACTCAACCGGTCAAGATAATTGTCGTCTAATAAGTAAGGTTCGTTCTTACAATGGGTTAATGGTTCATGTCTTCGGAAAACTGACTGTTGCCATGTTTTTTTGGAATTATCTGCATACGAGTTCTTAATTCACATTTAACTATCTTGGCTTTGTGGGGTGCAGTTGACGCTTACAATAGATTTCATGACATCATAGGTATTAATGTTCATGCAGAAGCAATTTTTGTATTTAATTCCAATTGTCGTAGCGGGTGTTTCGACGTTATCTGCATTGAAATCACGGATTCAGGTATACGCCAAGATGCTACTGTAATTGTAAAATCACAACGTCCTGATATAAAAATTCAATTTGGCAATGGTATCTTTTGGCCAGCCAGAGAAAGGTTGGTTTGGAAAAAAAGCTGATATGGGTTAAATCATTTTTATAATGCCAACTGGCAAAGGCTTTGGCATTTATGACTTGTTTGGTCATGATGCCCAGCCAGCCGTTATTATTCAGCAGAGTAAATAAATGTTTGAATTCGGCATGAGGATTTCTGAAATGTTCGACAACTTCGGTGCAGGTAATAAAATCATATTGAAGTTTTAGCAGCTCTGTGTGATTGTTATAGATAGGATCATATATATCCGTTTTGAATCCTTGCTTATTTAACATGGCAGCCAGCGCCGGTCCGGGGCCGCAACCGTAATCAAGACCAACGGCATGATTATTCAGTCGGTCAGTCAAAGGGACGGATAAACGGGATAAAAATTGACGATAGCCGCTATTTTCAGGGTTGTTTTCATGTAGGTCATAAATAGCCTTTTCATCGCTTAAAGACAGATGTTGTTCGGATGAAACAAATACTAGTGAGCAGATATTGCAACGCCAGAAATCCCGAAATTTATCGCTAAAAAAAGTTGAGATTGCAGTGTTAAGACAAAGAGGGCAGTTTACTGGTGCTGTTTGATCCATTCGACAGTTTTTTGAATCAGTTCTGTGCGTACAGATTCTTCGCTGCGATTAAGTCTTTTCAATATCTTAAAGGAGTGATCACCGCCTTCGATAATATGCAGATCGGGCTGTGGGTTCAAGTGTTCGAGAATGGCTTTGAAAATTTCCAGTTCACATAAAGAATCACGACTACCCTGGAAAAACAGCATGGGTGAATGTACGGAATTTAAATCTTCACTGCGAGGTTTGTTGGTTTTGCCGGGCGCATGCAATGGATAGCCATAGAGGATAATGCCGGCAAAGTTGTCCAGTTTCGCGGCCAGCAATGTGGCATAGCGGCCACCCATACTTTTGCCGGACAGAAAAATTTTCTCGCGTGGTAAACCGGTTTGCGCCATAACAGCTTCAATTATGGCTATCCAGGTATCTTCCAGAACAGTGGGGGTATTGGGCGCGGTCCGGCCTTGTTCCAGGTAAGGGAAGTTAAATTTAACGGTCATGATATTGTGTTCAGCAATACCTTCATGCAGATGACTGATGAACTCGGAATGCATGTCTTTACCGGCGCCGGGGGCGATCAATAACACTGAATCATATTGTTCAGGAATCAACCAGATAGAGGTAACATAGGCTTTTG
>CAYNIU010000323.1:0-1794 GCA_964397365.1 uncultured Methylomarinum sp.
GCCAGATTAAGCCCGGCGCTGGTGATTTTATTGCGTTGACAGGCAATCATATGGTGCAGCTGATAATTGCTCAGTGGTGAGCGCAGCCTTTTAATGCCGGTCTTCAATAACCCAGGTGCAGTCAAACCGTCCAGCGCTGCAATAATATTCTCGTATAAAGGACGTTTTCTTCGCCAATTGATGGCAATGACAAACTCATCAGGATCAGGACAATAGTGTGCCAGCAGGTCTTTTACACGCAATAAAGGGTCAGCCTCACAATTCAGAGCCCGTTTATTCTGCATGTAGCGTTCTGTCGCTTCGGCAAACAGAACGTTTCCCTGATCATCAACGATCGCTAAAGCTGGATCATGGTAGGTAATTGACAGGCCGATATAATATTTTTTCATGCTGTTATCCGGTCAATTCTACTGGTGCTGTTTGCTGTTCCCGCCATGAAACCAGCTGCCAGTCGGCATAATTGCGTTCAGCAATATTTTTTTCCTGCACCCTGGTTTGCGCGGCAAAATGGGTATATTGTCCACACAGGGAAAAGAACTCTGCCAGTATGACCCTATAACCCGGTGTATTAAAACCACAACGCCTTTTGGCAATAGCCATTGCCTTAGGCAAATAGCGCCAGTAAGTCAACCCATGTTTGCGCGATAGAATCCTGATCAGATAAGCTACCGAATGATTACCGGCCCGATACTGGCTTTGTAAATCTGGATCAATCAGTTCCAGGTGTCTCATGACTCGATCAAAATAAGCCTGTGGATGATAAATGCCACGCAAAATGCGACAATAATTCAATTCAGCCTGTTGCACGGAAAAATGGTAAGGGATGAAATTGATGATGCCATCTGAATTGTTACCGCTGCTGGGTCGTAGATAGCGCCCTTCCCTCTGCATTCTCGCCATTAATTTGGTACAGGGCAGCGCATTCAATAATCCGGCCATCACAACCGGGACATGGGTAGAGTTTACAAAATCGATAAATTCCTGCACTGATTCAGTCGTATCATGATCAAATCCGTAGATCATACCCATCATGACACCGCTTCCGGTCTGTTCAGAAATAAAACGCAGTTTTCCGGCCAGACTCAGTTCTCCACGCAGATTCTGGCGTTTGTCCGTTTCCAGCAGGGAATCTGTATTCGGCGTTTCCACACCATAAAAACTATTGACAAATCGTGCCTTGTGAAACCAGTGCCGCAATTTCGCCATAACCGCTGAGTCATCGGCAAAACGCAGCGTCAATTCCGTATATTTAGGATGGTGGTAGCCAATATCCTCACCTATCCGGTACAGGTTTTTCAGGACTTCCAGCGCTTTTCTGGGATTACCGATAAAATTATCATCGACAATGAATACCTGACCCGTCCAGCCTAATGCCTTCATCTGTCGAAATGACTGTTGTGTTTTTTCCCACGGCGTTACCCGGTAGGCTTTGCCAAAACGAGTGGGAATATCGCAAAACTCACATTTTTCAGGGCAACCGCGACTGATCTGTACCGCCATATGCACATAATTACGCATATTAATTGCCGCATAATCCGGCTGGAAAAACTGTTCCGGCTGGGTAAAACCACCTTTATAATATTGCTTCGATTTTCCCTGACGTAAGTCTTGCAGCAATTCATCAATCACCCCTTCGGCTTCATTTTCCACCAGGTAGTCGGCTATAGACCGTAATGGTGAATCTGGTGTAATGGCCGTACCGCCGACAATAACCACCTTACCCAGTTTTTTAACTTCAGTGGCAAGTTCAAACAAACTTTGTTCCTGAGCCAGCATTCCTCCTATAAACACATG
>CAYNIU010000324.1:0-1776 GCA_964397365.1 uncultured Methylomarinum sp.
ACGTAGACCATGGAAAAACTACCCTGGTTGATCAGTTATTACAACAATCAGGTACTTTTGCCGCACATGAAAAGGTCGATGAACGGATCATGGACTCCAATGATCTGGAAAAGGAAAGAGGGATTACCATTCTGGCGAAAAATACTGCAATTGATTGGCACGATTATCATATCAATATTGTCGATACACCGGGACATGCCGATTTTGGTGGTGAAGTTGAACGGGTATTATCCATGGTGGATTCGGTTTTACTACTGGTTGATGCGGTAGACGGCCCAATGCCGCAAACTCGTTTTGTGACTCAGAAAGCATTCGCACTAGGGTTAAAGCCGATTGTGGTGATCAATAAAATTGATCGTCCGGGCGCACGGCCTGACTGGGTTATTGATCAGACTTTTGATTTGTTCGATCGTTTGGGAGCGACTGATGAACAACTGGACTTTCCGATCGTTTATGCTTCGGCGCTCAATGGCTATGCCAGCCTGGAAGATGATGTGAGCGGCGGCGATATGACTCCGCTTTTTGAAACCATTGTAGAAAAGGTCAGTCCTCCGGATGTAGATCTGAATGGGCCATTTCAAATGCAGGTAATCAGTCTTGATTACAATTCTTATGTCGGCGTGATAGGAATTGGCCGGATTAAACGCGGTACTGTAAAAACCAATATGCCGTTGACAATCATAGATCGGGAAGGAGAAACCCGTAATGGCAGAATGTTGCAGATTTTTGGTTTCCACGGTCTGGAAAGAGTCGAGGTGCAGGAAGCCAGAGCCGGCGATATTATAGCCTTTACCGGTATTGACAAGTTACAGATTTCCGACACGTTATGTCATCCGGAAACAGTCGAAGCGCTACCCCCTTTATCCGTTGACGAACCTACCGTCAGTATGACTTTCCAGGTTAATACTTCACCTTTTGCCGGCAGAGAAGGTAAATTTGTCACTTCCAGACAAATCCGTGATCGTCTGCATAAAGAGTTGCAACATAATGTTGCCTTAAAAGTTGAAGACACCGAAGACCCTGATAAATTCAAAGTGTCCGGCCGCGGTGAGTTGCATTTATCCGTGTTGATCGAAAATATGCGTCGGGAAGGTTTTGAGCTGGGCGTATCACGTCCTGAAGTGATTATCAAAGAACTCGACGGCGACATCTGCGAACCGTTTGAAATGGTGACCATTGAAGTGGAAGAGCAGCACCAGGGCGCCATCATGGAAAAATTGGGAGAACGCAAAGGCGATCTGCAAAATATGGTGCCTGATGGCAAAGGCCGAATTCGTCTGGAATATATGATGCCGTCACGCGGTCTGATCGGCTTCCAGACTGAATTTATGACGGCGACATCCGGTTCCGGCTTACTCTATCACGTTTTTGATCATTATGGCCCGATGAAACCGGGGGATGTGGGATTAAGGCAACGAGGCGTACTGGTGTCCATGGTTCAGGGCAAAGCGCTGGCCTTTGCCCTGTTTAATTTGCAGGAGCGTGGTGAGCTGTTTGTGATACATGCTGATGAAGTGTATGAAGGTATGTTGGTCGGGATTCATGCCCGTTCCAATGATCTGGTGGTCAACCCAACCAAAGCCAAGCAATTAACCAATATACGTGCGGCTGGTACTGATGAAAACCTGGTGCTGACCAAAATTCAGAAGATGACTCTGGAACAGGCGTTGGAGTTTATTGATGATGATGAACTGGTGGAAGTAACGCCGAAGTCAATTCGGTTAAGAAAGAAACTGTTGACTGAAAACGCAAGGAAAAGAGCATCAAGATCTGCGG
>CAYNIU010000325.1:0-1772 GCA_964397365.1 uncultured Methylomarinum sp.
AAGTTTCGAGCAGTAGATACAAGATCAGGACTTAAATCAGAATGGAGCAGTGAATCTGATGTTAAAATAGATAAACCACCCGAACCTCCCCCTGCTTCAGTATTGCCAGACAAGTTTAAACTCTACCAGAACTATCCTAATCCTTTCAATTCAGAAACCGTTATTAAGTATGATGTCCCGGGTAATGCAGAAGAAAAATCCTTCATGGTCGAAATTGTGATTTACAATCTTCTGGGCCAACCAGTAAGAAAACTGGTTGATGAAATTAAAGAACCAGGTAATTATGAAACAAAATGGGACGCCGAAGACAGTTATGGAAATCCGGTTTCAGCAGGTATCTACTTTTACCGTTTAAAAACCAATGAATTTACTAAAACCAAAAAGATGTTGTTGATAAGATAAACACATTAGATTAAAATGAACAAAAACCTATAGTTTTTATTGATGTTAAATACCTAACATATGAAATAATTTGATCTTCGTCAAAGATTATCGATTTAATCATAAAGGGGGTGATTTTAATGAGAATAAACGCCATACCGTGGATTTTATTCAGTGTTTTTGTTTTTCTCTTTGGGAGTTTGTGGTCCCAAGATACGTTGAAAATAAAATGGAGCGATATTGTTAGTTTCGGAAAAACGATTAGTTATGTCACTTCTATTACTGTAGAGCCAAACGGACGAGTATGGTACGGAAGAGAATACGCCGGAGTCAGTATTGCTGAATTAGTTAACGGAAAGATAACGATTGACACCACGTTTGATAAAAACTGGGGAGGCACTTGGACCTATTCGCCTCAATTTGTGCATTATTGCAATCCAACCACGGTTTTAATAGCAAGCGGAGGACTTCTTTCTACAATCAATCCAAAAACATATGAGCTTAAGAAAATCACAAAAACAGGGAAACCTGAAAATCTTAGAAACATTGAGAATGGCGTTCAGGTAGGAGATACTGTGTACGCAATCGGTTCTCAGTATGATCCCTATTCTAGTCCAACATATCGACTCGAAGGTATCTATAAAATTTTTGAAGACAAAATTATCACAATTAAAAAAGGGCTCCCGTTTTTTTACAATGATATTTATAAAGAAATAGACCGAGCAATTGCTGTTGACTCTGAAAAAAGGGTTTGGTTTGGAGGAAGATTAGGGCTTTCGAGATATGATATAAGAGATAGCACTCTGTGGCACTCAAGCAATTTCTATAAGTGGCTTATCGGTCATTATGTTAAAACGATAATTTTCGACCCTTCTACTAATAACCTCTTCGTAATAACAACACCCGATCCTGATCCTGCAATAGTAGACCATGGGGGATTTTCAATAATTAATTTGACTACCGAAGAAGTTAAAAAATTTGATGCTGACAGCGTGTCAATTCCTGGAATTGATAACTTACTAGTACTCGATCAACCAGAGGATATGGACATTCTGCACAAATATATTGTTATAGGCGGAGGAAGTAGGTATGTATTATTTTATAATATAAGCAAAAATGAATTCTATGTAACTGAAATTCCTAATAATTCTCCATTTTACTGGGTAGAGAGAGTAAAAGCTGACCCATGGAATAATAGAATATGGCTGGCGCTAGGCGGAAAAGATGAAGAAGTCGGTATAGCATGTATTGAGGTTATTGACGAAACAGGGATGCCTCCGCCTTCTCCTATAGTTACTTCTTACGATATCGACACCACGAAAGTTTCAGGCGGTGAAGGAACTCCCGAGGCAAAATTCAGAATAGAGATGAGATTCAAACTTCAGCTCCAG
>CAYNIU010000326.1:0-1756 GCA_964397365.1 uncultured Methylomarinum sp.
AATAACTGATCCTGTAGATTTTTAGTACCCGTTGAAATAATGACTTTTTTCGTGGATAAAATGGCAGGAATAAGATAGGCAAACGTCTTCCCCGTACCCGTTCCAGCTTCGGCAATTAAATTCTGCCCGGATTCAATTGAGGCAAAAATTACTTCAGCCATTTCCATTTGAGCAGTGCGCGGTAAATAGCCTGATATAACACCCGCTAACGCACCGTCACTGCCAAAAATTTCGTTAAGTTCTGTCACTAAAAAATCTAACCCGCTAAATAACCGCCAAGCCTACCATGAATACCGTTTAAGGATTGATAAAACTTTCTGCTTTTAATTTAGCCTCTTTAGCGCCGTGGTAATTCTGTTGCATACGTCTGGCTTCACTTATCAATAGCCAACTTTTCCTTTTTAACTCAATATCGCCAGCTGCCAATAAAGCGGCCTTTCTAGCTAAATCCTCTGCCAGCCTTGGCTTACTTTGCTTCACACGCAACTCAGCCAGCTTGTAAGTTAAGGTAGGATTTCTGGGGTCAATCCTTAACGCTCGTTCCAGTACCGCTACAGCAGACTCCAGATCCCCGGCTTGGCTATTCCGTTCAGATTCTGACATCAACGCCACCACTGCCGGCACCATAGCAGGCGGATTAAATGCTGCCTTGGAGTCATTAGATGTAACTATTTCAGTTGAACCTTTATTCTCTTGTTGCAATATCGGCTCACTAACCCGATGCTCTGTCGTACTATCAACAGGATATGAACTAATCTGCGGCGTCTCATATGGATTAGTAACAGGGTGACCAGTATAAATCGGTGCCGGCGACTGGTAGCCATGAAATCCACTGCAAGCAACCTGCAACAGAAATACTGACGTTGTCGCCCATAGTTTTTTATTTATCATTTAATTGATTACAGAAGTAAAAATTGAGTAAAAAACAACGAATAATCACAATATTTCATAGAACTGCTAAAACAATTCAATGTCTTCCTCGTCATCTTCTTCAATTTGAGAAACCAGTGACACCGCCTCATCCATCGTTTTCCCGTCCAGAATCGCATCAAACATGATTTTTTCAGATTCCATCGTATAACGCCCACGAATTTCATTCTGAAATTTTTTCCACTCCATAGGGTTATATATTCGTTGCGGATCATCAATTAATAACGACAATCCATTCAAACTGCTAGTCACATGATCAAGACATTGTTGTAACCGGTCATAGAACTGGAATGCCATAATGGAAGATTGAATTTTTTCACTGGTTGCAAAACAATGTTGCAATGCCCGGTCCCTTTCTACCCCCGAATCAAACGAATTCAGAATTTCATTGATGGCATTCATATGTTCAACCATCGAGGTAAATGAATCAGTCAATGTATTAACCGAATTATCGCCCTCTTTCATGCTGCTTTGAACTAAAGCAACTGAAACCGTAAGTAACTTCACTGTTTCCCTGATTTGACTCCAGTCTAGATCGGGTTGGCGTGAGCCTGAGTAAGTCATATCAAACTTCCATAAGTAAATAAAAGACAACTGCCTATACAAATATTTTGTAATTATAGCAGACTGGATAATTCTGCAATGAAAGAACATACAGCAGCTTATAACATATCGATCAATTGAAAAACTTTGGCCGAATTTTGATGTGAGAAGTTAGGTTTTAATTCTATCCCGCTCCCTCCCCCCAGTTATTTTTTTTGCAAAAAAAACAATAAAGTTTTGTTGCTTTCAAAAAATGCAAAATACAAGACCTGACACTTTTATC
>CAYNIU010000327.1:0-1747 GCA_964397365.1 uncultured Methylomarinum sp.
GGTATTTGATAAATACATGAGCCGAAAGCAACAGCAGTTTTCTAAAGTGATTTAAAAGTGGGTCTAGTAGTTGGGTAATTGCTTTGCCGCAGTTGTTTCATGCACGTTCCTAAGCATCTACCAGATAACTGCCAATTAAAAATCAAGTGGACTTTTTGCCTGTTTAATTGTTTGACTCTGAAGCGTATGCGTATAAATCATCGTGGTTTTTAAGTCGCTATGTCCAAGTAATTCTTGTATTGTACGGATATCATAATTCGCCTGCAAAAGATGGCTGGCAAAGGAATGTCTGAATGTATGCGCGGAAGCGCGTTTGGTAATATGTGCATCGTTCACCGCTTGTTTAATGGCCTTTTGTACCACCGTTTCATGTAAATGATAACGCATAAACTGGTGGGTTTCCTGAACCTTTGTCAGTGATGTGGCGGGGAAAAACCATTGCCAAATCAATTCTTTCGGTGCATTCTTATATTTTCTATCCAGGCGATTGGGTAAAAAAACGCCATCATAATTCGATTTCATATCTTTTTCATACAACGCAATAACCGAATCCAACTGCAGGCGTAACTCATCAACAAGCGAATCAGGAATCGGCACAGTCCGGTCTTTTTTCCCTTTCCCGTCATGAACGGTCAAAATACCAGCATCGAAATTAAAACACTGCACCCTAAGGTTCATACATTCTGATAATCGCAATCCACAACCGTACAATAGTTTTGCGATCAAATGCACCGGATTGTCAAGATGATCGAAAATAATATCGATTTCCTCACGCGATAAGACAACCGGAATATAAGGTTTTCTTTTAGCTCTGGCGACCCCTTTAATTTCACCAAACTCTTTTTTTAAAATGTGTCTAAAAAGAAACAATAATGCATTAAAAGCCTGATTCTGACTGGATGCGGAAACCTTTTTTTCAATGGCGAGGTCACTCAAAAAATCGACAACATCTTTTTGTGTTAACAATTGATAATCTTTACTCTTGGTAAAAGTCTGAAAACGCCGAATCCAAGAACGGTACGCTTTTAATGTTTTTGGTGAATAATGCCTTAATTTGATTTCAATCTGTAATTGATCGAATACAAAAACCCAACTGCCAGCGGTTTGTTGAAAAGAAACAGGATTTTTCGTTGTCACCTTCTCATTATTATATCGGACGGGTTCGGCAATATGCTGAGCAGGAGTCGATGGATTTTGATATGAAGTGGACGCGTGAGTCAATGTAGAAGGGGTAGGAGAAACACTGTCATTAACCGTTGGACAATTACTTTGCGCTTTTTGGCTGTGGTCATGAGTGTTGTTTGGGAAATTAATCTGATAAAAAATCAGGATGGCTTGTTGAGCTTGTTTACATTGTTGTTCTGATTGATGTTTATCTTTTAATTTATTTAAAAAAAATTGCAGACTATTCTTGCTATTTGGATCATGGCTATATTTGTGGCAAAAATCCCAATAATAGCGAAACCATTTTTTGTAATAACCTTGTTCGGTTTTGGGTACGGCTTCGCGAATTAACACATCAGCGAAAAAATGATTTATCTGCTTTGGTATGGAGATCATTGGATGCTATATAGAATCGGTTTATCAGGAATAAAAGGAAGATATACTGAATAGAAATGATAGCTTTCAAGCCATTTGTTGTCAAGAAATGGAGATTAGTGTATAAAATATACAGAAACTAGTTAATAACTTGTTAGATTTTTTTGAAGAAATAGAAAACCTTAAAGTAAAGGGTAAAATTGCTTCT
>CAYNIU010000328.1:0-1697 GCA_964397365.1 uncultured Methylomarinum sp.
ACATTGAATATCGCCAAACCAATTTCTGAGGGCAGACCGCGTGAAGGAATTTCCAAATTCAGCAAGGATTTAACCAGCATTTTTTCAGCGCCCTGAGGATATTTTGTTTCAACAGCATCAATGGCTATACTACTATCATCGGGTAAGTGTGGTTTAATGGCTTCCAAAACATCCATTTTATTGTTTTCAATGCCAATAATGGCTTTAGGTGCATCAACTGCTTTCATGGCAATACGGATGCCTGTTATCAGATGACTGATTTTTTCCAACATAATCCGATGGTCGGTGGTCAGAAACGGTTCACATTCACAACCATTGATAATCACCGTATGAATCTTCCGCCCCTTAGGCAGCTTCATTTTGGCGTAACTGGGAAATCCTGCGCCGCCTAAACCCACCATGCCGGTTTCTCTGACTGCCGTGATAATTTGTTTGCGCTCCATCTTATAAAAATCTTGGATCCCCTCTGACAGTGGGATTTGTGCCGAACTGGGCGCAGTTTCAATAATGATAGACAAGACTTTAGGCCCCTTGGCAGTAGGCATTAAATCAATACCTTTAACTGTTCCGCTAACCGATGCATGGATAGGCACTGACAAAGCATTTTCTGTTGGTTCGGCAATTAATTCGCCACGCTCTACCACTTGTCCCTTGTGTACTATGGCTATAGCCGGCGCACCGATATGTTGCGATAAGGGCAAAATAACCCGGGGTGGAAAAGCCAGACGAATGGTTTTTTTATGACTGGTTTCCTCTTTATATTCAGGAGGATGAATACCATGTGGAAAAGTTTTTTTAGCAAAAAATTGTAATAAGCCCATAAGTAAATATGCTTGTTATCAAGAGTTGGCCTGGTCGTCATCTGAGTTTGTTCTCATCAATTACCTTGCTCTTAAGAATGCTATTAGCTAACATTATAGAACATCCTACATTGGAGCTTGTAATGAAGCAAATGGTAAACCTGCGCGAGGCCAATCAGAATCTTTCAAAATATATTCGCGCACTGCATAAAGGGGATGAGATAATCATCACCAAACACGGGAAGGCTGTTGCCAAACTGATTCCTTTTATTGAGGAAAAAACTCTCAATCCTGAACAGCGGAAAGCTTTGCAAAGATTATTGAATCGAATTACAGATGGTTATCATTTAGGTGGGCAGGGCGTTAATCATGCAGAATGGTATGAGCAATAAGAGGGTTGTTCTTGATACCGATATTCTAGTATACGCCGTTGATAAAGATGCCGGCCAAAAACAAATCACCGCTATTCAACTCATTGAACAATGCCTTTTGGAGTTTGATTGTGTCTTGGCGTTACAGTCCTTATCGGAGTTTTACCTTGCTGTAACGGCTAAAGGTATCGTAAAGCATGTAGATGCGGAAACCCAAATCAAAGATTGGCAATTATTATTTCCAACAATATTACCCTCGCCTCACACAGTGGAACATGCATTAAAAGCGCTTAGCGAATACAAACTCACCTTCCGGGATGCCATGTTGTGGTCAGTGGCTTCTGAAAATAATGTTGAGCAATTATTTTCAGAAAATTTCCAGTCAGGCCGGACATTAAAAGGAGTGTCTTTTGTAAACCCTTTTTAATAGCATACCGGCAGTGCGTCTAATATTCCCTTCACACATGAATTATCGGGTAAGGGCGAGTTTCTCTCCCGCCCTCCCCACAGCACCCCGCGTGCGGGT
>CAYNIU010000329.1:0-1689 GCA_964397365.1 uncultured Methylomarinum sp.
GGATATTGTTCAGCAAAATTTAATAAAGGAATGATGCCTATATCGCTGACCAGCCCAGCCACCAATGCATCTTCGGGATTGACTGTACCCGATTCCTGAGCCAATACAAAACTAAGACTGGAGAGATACAGGCTTTGTTTCCATAATTGTTGCATATAGTGCATCAGTTGTTTGTCTTTACAGTTGAATAGTTGTTTCAGACTGATACCCATAACCAGGTTACGTGTTGCTTCAAGCCCGAGTCGATTGACGGCATCGAGGCAGTTATTGATAGTTGAAACCGGGGCATACAAAGGGCTGTTGGCAATTTGTATCAGTTTAGTGACAATTGGCGGGTCTATATGAATAATATCTACGGCTTCCTGTATGCCGATATTATCCTGCATGGCTTCTTTTAGTTTAAAGGCAACACGGGGTAACGAGGGTAAATATAATTTATTTTGTTTATAGGCTTCGCAAAAGCTGGTGAAAAAACGATTGTTGTTGAGTTGTTCGGGTAACTCAATATCAATTAATTCCACACAATCAATGTCATTCTGACTTTTAATATTCCAGAGTGTATTCAGCTCAACAGAGATTGCCAAAATAGTGCAATCACTGGCGGCAGTTGCCGAAGCGCCAAAGACATTACTGCTGTTTAACGGTAGATTGGCTCTTAAACTGTCTGAACTGATTTGATAAGCGTTATCGCCGTTTGGCTGAATAGTGATTGTGCCTTTGAGTAAATAGTAAACGCTGTCAGTGTGTTGACCAAAAGAAAATACCCGAGACTGGGTATTAAAAAGCAAGTATTTTTTGGGTAATTTCTCAATAACGCTATCATCAAAATGTCTTATAGGCGCAAATTTTTTAAGCTTTTCAATAGAGGGGGTTAAATTGATAACGGTACCAGACTCTGAAATTTTTTCCGTTTGTGGCGGTGGGGGGGTCGGGGCGGTTTTATCGTTATGATGATCCGGTGTGGAAGAATGATGTAACTTGTCGAAGAGTCTGGTGAACCCGTTCATGATGTGAAATTCCAGAGAATGATAAAATGTTGGAATTTTATAGTTTAGTACAAGCTTGAACAAATTGTTGAGCTTTAAATACGAAAGTCGGATTAGGCAATGTGGACATGGCTTATGTATTATGTTGACTATGGACTGAAGAACAGTAAAACCGGTGTCTTCATCCTGTGCCAAGATTGAGAATATAGCTATGAATACAATAAAAGCAACATAAGTCCCCAAAAACATAACATGCCACCGGCTGTTTTACTGATGAAAGACTGGTTTTTGGGTAAGCTTTTTTCCAATAGAATAAATAAGGTGATCAAAATCATGGCGCTTATATTCATGATGCCGACGGCAAACATGATTAGCATTTGCGCCCAACAACAGCCGACACAAGTTATTCCGTGAATAACTCCCATATTAAAGGCGCCAAGTTTGCCGTTTTTCCAGGTATTTAACAAAAAGCTGAAGGGCGATTGACAATGTTTTAAACAGACATTTTTTAATGTTGTAAACTGGTAAGCACCGGCTGTGATAAAAATGGCGGCCGCTAACAAGGTATGAACGCTTCCCATCGTACTTGAAAGCCATTGCCAGCTGTGTAATTGCCATTGCAGCACGGTTAAGGCCATACTGAATATGAACCAGACCAGCAGATAGGCAGAGCTGAAAAGATAGCTATAGGGAAAATCATTAC
>CAYNIU010000330.1:0-1629 GCA_964397365.1 uncultured Methylomarinum sp.
AGGTGAAATTTACAATAGGGTAATTTTTTTGGCAAGGGCTGTGAACGGTTACATGAATAAACGACTGTAGAGCTCTAAATGGTCATTAATCGTTTTGGAGGATAACTTGGTGTCATTTGCGCTCAGTACAATGATTACTTTTACAGTGTTATCTCGATATTTGGCTGAATTTGAAGGGAGAAGTTTGAGCTGTTGAATCACTAATTTTGCATCGTCTCTGTTAACTAAAGATATTGGCTTGTCACCAATAATTTCGATCAGACGTCTAAAAAAAGTTATATTCTTTGTTGGTGGTTTCCACTCGTGGTTCTGTTGTTTTGTTTTGTTTTGAGGTCTTCATGATAGAGTTTAATTACCTGACTGAGCAGTAGATTTGGACTTTTATTCGTTTCGAGTTCGACAGGTGGTTTGCCTATATCGGCACCAGACATTTGATTGATTTCGATTAGGCCATTTAGAATCGTAGCGATTTGATCAGGTGATAATCCCGCTTTAACGTATGACTCCATAATTTCTGGAGTAACTTCAGTTGTTTTTGAACCATCACTATTTGTTTTAATCGTAAATCCATGAATTTTACTTGGGTCAATATCCATATTTTTTAATTTTTCTTGGAAAAGTAATTGCGTAAAATAATCATCATAACGGTTTGCCAGTTTTTTTGCATCTCTAAAATGTTTTGTTTGCAAAGAAATGATAAATTCTTTGCCACTAAAAAATGCTTTGAGCAATACAGGAACACGGCGTCTGTAATAATAAGAATGACGGCGTTTAACGATGTAGTTGTGCGATGAATGAGTAGACATTTCTCTCTCCAGTTCGACACATTGTGTGTAACAAAATGTGTAGCAAAATGTGGAACACAGAGAAAATTACTCTCCTCGTTTTTTATAAAACGAGTAAAATCAATAGGATAGGTTTGATATATCGTGGTGCCGAGGAGAGGACTTGAACCTCCACGGGGTTGCCCCCACTAGCACCTGAAGCTAGCGTGTCTACCAATTTCACCACCTCGGCTAAAGGTTGCTTGGATAAGCTGAGTGAGCCGTAAATTTTATAGGCTCAAGGAATTACTGTCAAATATTTTCTTAGAATTTGCGAAAATAGAATTAGTTATTGTTGCTTAGTTAGAGCCTATAGCACGTTTCTGGGGTATACTTCATTTAATTCAAAACAAATCGGCTCACAGTTGTGTTTGCGATTACAACGTCAAACGCGCTTATCTGTACGACCGATATGAATGTTGAAAGTATAGCTTATGCAGAAGTGGTCATAATTCACAAGTTATAAATGATATGCTTTGATATTATTATAGACAATCGTAAATCTGAATAAAGATAGGGATATGTTGAATACTTAAATGTTAGAAACAATAAAAATATAAATGATTGATAAACTTGATCAGGAAACTGATTTTAATACTTATGTGGATCCGTTTTCTGAACGGGAAGCAGAAAAATATGAAAACCCGATTCCTAGTCGGGAATTGATCCTGCAATTAATTGAAGATGCAGGGAAACCTTTACGGCGTCAGCAAATAGCACAGCAATTTGGATTGAAATCGGCAGATGCTTTGGAAGCTTTACGTCGTCGGTTACGCGCTATGGAAAGAGATGGACAATTGCTTTT
>CAYNIU010000331.1:0-1618 GCA_964397365.1 uncultured Methylomarinum sp.
ATGCTGTAAGGCAACATCATAAGCATGGGAGCCGTAAAAATAGACCTTTTCAGGGCGAGCAACCTGGTGGTAACTTTTTGCCAGCGAAATATTAGTGGGCACATCATCAGGATCTTTACTAATGCGTTTTAAACCCACATCAATAGCACGATAAAGAAATTCACGAGCTTTTTCAGGTCTCTCCAATAATTGATAATTATCGGCGATTCTTCGTAACACTACGGTGTTATCCGGTTTGAGCTGATCATATAATTGTAACACTTGCGCCACAGCCAGATAATGATCATAGCGTTCGTAACGGTCAGCAAATTTGTCATAACCATTAGCCAAGCGATGCGTTATCTCAGCTTTTTGTACCGGATTATTAAGCAGTGTTTGTGTTGTCACGAAGGCAGATACCGAGACAATAACAGTCGTGGCAATAAAATATAAAAGACTTTTCGATGGTTCTGATTGATGTTGTAGCAGCCAAAAATTCAAGGCAGTAAAAGCCATCGCCATCGCCACCAATAATTCTGCAACTTCTGCTTCATTAAATGAAAATAATTCCAGCTCAAATAGTCCTCCAAATAAAAAAGCCGGTAATAAGGCAAGAGGTGGCGCAACGACGCCTGATTGCTCAAACCATATGGCTGGCTTCCAATGCATTTTTAAAGCAATTGGAAAAATCAGGCCATAGCCTATGAGTCCAATGGTAATAAGATATGTGAGCGTTGTTTTTGTCCAGCTTTCAACAGGGCCAGTCAAAAGATTGTGCAAATTAGCTTCATCCTGATAGCTGTGTTTCTCAAAAAATTCCGGCGTGTCATATCCAAATAAGCGTTGACCCCATGAAATTTCCTCCATGAACGTATAGAAACTGGCGAATGCCAGCAACATAAAAAACCACCGGAAACGTCTGCTAGCCGAGTTAATAACGTTTAAGGTTGAAAAAATAAAGGTCACCAGAAAGAAAAAAGCCTGTCCCCATTCGCCATACATATCTTCATAGGTACAAAAAATATAGAGTTGTGGGAAATAGACGGCAGTAATGGCGTAAAAGCCGACAATGGCTAGAGAAATACAGACGAGATAAGGAGTTGCTAATTTCATTTTTTACATTTGTCAGAATATGTTTCCGAACTGGTTTCAGAGTTTTCCGTGTGAATACGTCCTGAATTGGCAATAACCACTTTCCTGAATTTCGCTTGCTGACTGGGTGAACAAAAATAAAAATTTCCGTTAGTATTGCTACGACCATCAGGACGGTATGAAATGTAATTAGTAAACGAAGATGAGGAATTGATAAAAAAATTGCTGGCGATACTGGTGTATGTTTGTATAACCTCTTCACCTGTATCAAATTTTTGGTTACTATTGGCATCCACAAAAACCTGCCAGCCATCTTTCCAATCAGTACTGGTTTTACGCACAACCAGCAACTGGTTTCTCTTGATCGCTTCGCTGCGTGCAATATTTAAGGCGCCGACCATACTGTTGGCCTGAGTTGTCAAGCGATTATTGGTGATCATGCTTTGAAATGAGGGAATGCCTACAGATAAAATAATGCCTGCAATAGCAACCACCATGAGTAATTCAATCAGTGTAAATCCAGCACTTTTGATATGCAGGTTAAACT
>CAYNIU010000332.1:0-1615 GCA_964397365.1 uncultured Methylomarinum sp.
TTTTCCGATGATGCCGGAAAACAACATCATGGGAAAAGACTCCTTGCCTTTATGTTTGTTGTGTCGTTGATATTTGCTTTTGTCTTTGAAAGTCTGCGCCTTATTAAACTGATGCGCATATTTTGCGACTGGATTGAATCCTGCTAACGCCAAGTCTTTTGTTTTCTTTTGTTTTTTCATGATTTTTTCTCGCTAAACCATTAATATACACGTTTTATTTGAACATAGTTTATCTGTAAAGCACAAGGATGCGCTGAATGCAGATAATGCAGGAGCGATTATCTGTGAAATTCCAGAAAAGTTTTGATGTTATTGTGATTGGCGGCGGTCATGCCGGAACTGAAGCGGCGTTGGCGGCTGCGCGCAGCGGTGCAAAAACATTATTGTTAACTCAGAATATAGAAACCCTGGGTCAGATGAGTTGTAATCCCGCGATTGGCGGTATCGGCAAGGGACACTTGGTTAAAGAAGTGGATGCACTGGGCGGCGTGATGGCCCAGGCAATTGACCGGGGCGGCATTCAATTCCGTATTCTAAACGCCAGCAAAGGGCCGGCTGTGCGTGCAACCCGGGCACAGGCAGACCGTTTACTGTATAAACAGGCGGTCAGAGAGACATTGGAAAACCAGGAAAATCTGTCCCTGTTTCAACAAACTGTAGCTGATTTGATGGTCAGCTCGGGTAAAGTGACGGGGGTTAAAACTCAAATGGGTCTGGAGTTTTTGGCGCGAGCCGTAGTGCTGACAACCGGCACTTTTCTGGGTGGCCGGATTCATATCGGGCTGGAAAACTACAGCGGCGGGCGTGCCGGTGATGCGGCCTCTATAGCCCTGGCTGAACGCTTAAGAGAATTGCCGTTTCGGGTTGATCGTTTAAAAACCGGCACACCACCACGCATAGACGGCAGAACCATTGATTACAGCAAGTTGCAGATACAGCACGGCGATAATCCTGTGCCGGTATTTTCCTTTATGGGAAAAACACAGCAGCATCCCCAGCAAATTCCTTGTCACATCAGTCGCACGAACAGCAAAACTCACGATATTATTCGTGCTGGTCTGGATCGTTCACCCCTGTACACAGGAGTTATTGAAGGGGTCGGGCCGCGTTATTGCCCTTCTATTGAAGACAAGGTGATGCGTTTTGCCGAGCGCGATTCGCACCAGATATTTGTCGAACCGGAAGGGCTGCATACCCATGAGGTTTATCCTAATGGTATTTCAACCAGCCTGCCGTTTGAAGTGCAATACCAGTTTGTTCGCTCGATGCTGGGTTTTGAACAGGCCGAGATTATGCGTCCTGGCTATGCCATTGAATACGACTTTTTCGACCCGCGTGATTTGAAAGCATCGCTGGAAACAAAGCATATGGAAGGGTTGTTTTTTGCCGGCCAGATCAATGGCACCACCGGCTATGAAGAGGCCGCCGCCCAGGGTTTGATTGCCGGATTGAATGCTGCGCGCCTGGTACAGGAAAAAGAAAGCTGGTGTCCTGCCCGGGATGAGGCCTATATCGGTGTCATGATAGATGATCTGATTACCCGGGGGACTCAGGAACCGTATCGCATGTTTACCAGCCGCGCTGAATACCGCTTGTTGTTACGCGAAGATAATGC
>CAYNIU010000333.1:0-1591 GCA_964397365.1 uncultured Methylomarinum sp.
GCCCAGCAGGGTCTTTATTACGCGCCAGATCCATCGTCACAAATTGCCTGTTCTATTGGTGGTAATGTTGCTGAAAACTCCGGTGGTGTGCATTGTCTTAAATATGGGTTAACCACACATAACATTTTACAACTAAAGGTGATTACCATGGAGGGTGAATTGGTGGCTATCGGCTGTCATGGATTGGATAGTCCCGGATATGATTTGCTGGCATTAATGACCGGTTCCGAAGGAATGCTGGGCGTTATTGTAGAGATTACCGTGAAATTACTGCCGATTCCTGAACAAGCGCAGGTTATTCTGGCTGCATTCGACGATATTGAAAAAGCCGGCGATGCAGTGGCGGAAATAATAGCGGCAGGATTGATTCCGGCCGGTCTGGAGATGATGGATAAAGCCACCATAAAAGCGGCGGAAGACTTTGTACATGCGGGGTATCCTTTGGATGCTGAAGCGCTTTTATTGTGTGAAATGGATGGTACGATAGGGCAGGTTAAAGCGGATATACAACAGGCTTTTCAATT
The DNA here is from genome assembly GCA_964397365.1 of uncultured Methylomarinum sp. Taxonomy (GTDB): domain Bacteria; phylum Pseudomonadota; class Gammaproteobacteria; order Methylococcales; family Methylomonadaceae; genus Methylomarinum. The sequence goes on from CAYNIU010000333.1 coordinate 525, forward strand.
GTTACAACAACAAGGGGCTTGTGAAGTCAGAATCGCTCGCTCTGAACAGGAGCGTCAACTTATGTGGGCAGGGCGTAAAGCGGCATTTCCGGCAGTCGGCAGAATTTCGTCGGACTATTATTGCATGGATGGCACTATTCCGCGCCGTCATCTGGCTAAGGTGCTGGGTAAAATCAGTGAATTATCTGAGCAGTATGGTCTGGCAGTTGCCAATGTTTTTCACGCGGGGGACGGTAATTTGCATCCGTTAATACTTTATGATGCCAACCGGGAAGATGAAATGAGAAAGGCGGAGTTATTGGGCGGAGATATTTTAAAATTAAGCGTTGATGTCGGCGGAACGATCACCGGAGAGCATGGGGTGGGCGTGGAAAAAATCAACCATATGTGTTTTCAGTTTAGCGAACATGAATTATTGCTTTTTCACGCAGTTAAGTGGGCATTTGATGAGAAAGGGCTGTTAAATCCAGGTAAGGCGGTGCCGACTTTGCATCGTTGTGCTGAATTTGGGGCGATGCACGTTCATAACGGCAAACTGCCTTATCCTGAAATTGAGCGATTTTAGCCTAAAATTAATAAAGTAATGCCATATGCGCCGCCATAAGTACTGAAAAAATAAAATAGAGACATAACAAAACTGGCAGCCGTATTGATTCCTAACACTTTTTTTACAATAAAGGCGACTAAGGAAAAGTCCCAGAAAATCAATAGAGCCATTGCGATATAGCTGAGTTCGTGATCTGTTATGGTTAACCAGACCATGACAGGCAAACCAAAAAGGGCGACGATATTTTCGCAGAATAAGATAGCTGAGGTGACTTGAATATAAGAATGTGATGATCTATTAAGTAATAAGATAATTCCGGTAAAGAGCAGCGTTAAAATTGTTTCCAGAGTAACTTCAAAAAGCGCTTCAAAATCTTCAATCATATTGACCTGGATAAACAGTTCCAGGAAAAAATAAAACCACAGGTTTTGTTTGAAAAACTTAACAGACCTAGGTAAATCCAGTGGATTTTCTCCAAACCAACAGAGTGGTAGATAATGTCGAAAAGTATTCATAATGG
>CAYNIU010000334.1:0-1564 GCA_964397365.1 uncultured Methylomarinum sp.
GTTCTAATAAATTAAAAATAAACGTGATAGGGGGGTTATTTTTTGAAAAAATGAGGGGTTAATAGAAATATTGCTTAGAACACTAAATATAGTACACTAAACATTTTAAACAGTCTATATCCGATGAGGCTGTTTTACATCACTTGTGATTTTTAATTAATTTACATGGCTATATACAAACCACAGGTTAGCTTGAAATCGAGTTATTTCATGCTTGGTTTTCAAGATCGTTAAACAAAGAAATCCTGCAAACACGCAGCATGATTTAGTTTTTATTTTTCAAATTAAAGTTTTTCAGTTAGCAACCTGTGGTTTGTTAACAGCCATGTTAATTTATGAAACTTAAAAGCGCCCGCGCAAAAAACGAAAGATGCATCATTATTATTGATTCCGTAGGTAGATTACTTGGTCTGGCTGTGGATCCGGTTGAGGAGATGGTAATGTTTCAGGATGAAAATAAAACAGTCTTTCAAAATTTTCCGGATGGCACGCTGATTAGTGGAACTATCCAGCATGAGAAAAAATTACATGTTCTTGTCAATCTGACAGACCATTCAGAAAAACATACAGCCACGAGTTAAAAGTATCTGTTTAAATAGCAACCCGTTATATAATTGACTGAATAGACTATTAGAGACGAGCTTTACCATGGATCTTATTGAAGAAGTGCTTATTTCTCTGCGCCGCGTGATCAGGGCAACGGATCTACATTCCAAATACCTGGTCAAAACGACTGGCTTGACTGCACCTCAGATTTTGCTGCTACAGACAATCAGAGATCAAGGTCAAGTCACTATTGGCGAGCTGGCTAACAAAATGAGTCTTAGTCAAGCAACGATAACATCCATCCTGGATAGGTTGGAGAAACGCAATTTTATCTACAGAAAACGCTCGGAACAAGATAAGCGTAAAGTGCACGCCTACCTTACTGATGAAGCACTGGAAATACTAAAAAATGCACCAATTCCTTTACAGGATCACTTCACCCGACAATTTTCCGACCTTCAGGATTGGGAAAAAACGATGATTATATCGTCATTGCAACGTATTGCACAGATGATGGATGCACAGCATATTGACGCCTCACCTGTTCTTGATGTGGGGACTTTAGATAGACAAACTACTGCGATTGAAACATCTGAAGCTTTCTCTGAAACCAAAAATAAATGATCAAATGAACTATTTCTGAATTTATTAAATTTGCATTATGTCTGTAAATTCTGACACTGAAATGCATGAAATTAGAGCGTCATAGATAATGGTTTTAGTCTTCGATAACGCTTCATAGGGTTGAGTGTTTTTCTTAATCTTACGAAGAAGGAATACAAGGTTTCCAATAAAAAATTTACCTTGTCTATAAGTAAACCCTCCAGCCTGCTGGGGGGAACCAACAAAGTTTGACACCCAAATACTTCGAATATCTATTTACCCATTCAAAATTCAAAATTTAAATTACTCAGGTTTTTTAGTTCGCACTGTATTTAAATGCTGTAGTATGCTATATTTTTCATTAATGAGAATCGTTATTAATAACAACTAAGTTTATGCTTGAACTTATGTCAAA
>CAYNIU010000335.1:0-1549 GCA_964397365.1 uncultured Methylomarinum sp.
GGGCGTGGCCAAGGTTACAGACTGCTATACCGGACAGCGCATCAAGATAACGATTGTTGTGGGTATCCCACAGCCACACGCCTTCGCCTTTACAAAAAGTGACAGGCAAACGTCCATAGGTGGGCATGATATGACTGGTCATGATATAAAGTTTCTATACTCAAGGCAGCTAAAAAAACTCTTAATTATATTTTTTTAGTGGCTTCCCGGCAATAATTAGTTTTAAAAGTGGTCTTTTATCCGGCTTATAATCCTGATAGTATTACTGGGTAATTATTTTTTAAATAGGTGCTTTTGTAATGGATGTTATAGACAGAATTAAAGATCAGCTGAAAAATCCAGTGGTTTTATATATGAAAGGTACGCCGGATTTTCCTCAGTGTGGTTTTTCCGGTCAGGTGGTGCAAGTGTTGGCAGCCTGTAATGCCAAATATAGGTACATCAATATTTTTGAAGATCCTGAAATGCGTGAAGCTTTGAAAACATATTCAAATTGGCCAACCTATCCACAGTTGTACATTAACGGTGAGCTAATCGGCGGTTGTGATATCGTTTTGGATATGTATAACAAGGGAGAATTGCAAACTCAGCTGGCTGCTGCAGGCGGGGTACAGGAATAACCCAATGGGGTGTGGATTTGTTCTTGCTGTACGGATAAATCCACACTTACCTTTGGTAAAACGAGTGATTTAATGACAATAACCTTTAATTTTTTTCCAGTTCTTCAAGGCTTTTCCAACGATTGACAATCATACAGAATAATTCGGCCGTTTTTTCGGCATCGTAAAGGGCGGAATGAGCTTTTTCATTATCCCATTCCAGTCCGGCGGCCTGAGCTACTTTGGCCAGAACGGTTTGTCCGTATGCCAGTCCACCTAATGTCGCTGTATCAAAACAGCTAAACGGATGAAAAGGACTTCTTTTTATTTTGGTTCTGTCAATTGCCGCATTAAGAAAATTAATGTCAAAAGCAGGATTATGTCCGACTAAAATGGCGCGGTTACATTCATTCCGTTTCACTGCAGTTTTTACAGGTTTAAAAATTTTATTTAAGGCATCTTTTTCTTCAATAGCCATTCTGAAGGGGTGATAAGGATCAATGCCGTTAAACTTCAGAGCGGCTTCATCCAGTTCGGAATTCACAAAAGGTATAATATTGCTGGTATGCTTTTCCGTAACATGCAGGAAACCTTGTGAATCTGGTTCAACAATAACTGCGGCTATTTCCAGTAAAGGGTTCTTTTTGGCATTAAAACCTGCTGTTTCGATATCAATAATAACTGGCAGGTAGCCTCTAAATCGTTTGCCTAGAGGGTTTTGATTGACTTCCATTAATGTATTTGAAATTGGCTAATTGAGTTGGAACCGTGCTATGTTACGCGAACTTTGATTAGGATCAAAAAGTATTGTCTGAATTTCTGATATTATTACCTGTTTTGATGAATTCCTCCAGAAGTGCTAAACAGACATAAGTTCGGTATGGATATAAGTGCTTTGTGTCGAAACCAGCCGACATGAAATGATCCTGTTTTCTATGGATTCATGACTG
>CAYNIU010000336.1:0-1538 GCA_964397365.1 uncultured Methylomarinum sp.
ATCTTAAACTGGCTGACGGGCCTTATTCCTATCTGTTTGAATCGGTACACGGCGGTGAACAATGGGGACGTTATTCAATTATCGGTTTGCCCTGTAAAACGCGGGTTAAAATTTACGCTGATAAAATAACTTTGGAAGAGGATGGAGAAATCCGCCAGACTCTTCATCATCCACAACCGTTAGCATGGGTTGAAGAATTCAGACAGCAATACAAGGTGCCAGATATTGAAGGCTTACCACGTTTCAACGGTGGTTTGGTAGGTTATTTTGGTTACGAAACTATTGGTTATATTGAAAAACGCCTGCAATCCATCGGCAAACCCGATCCCATTGGGAATCCTGATATTCTACTGATGGTATCGGAAGAAATGCTGGTGTTCGATAATTTATCCGGCAAAGTATTACTGCTGACGCACGCCAACCCAAAACAGGACAATGCCTATGAAAATGCGCTTACACGTCTGGATGAGCTGGCTGTGAAACTCAGAGAATTAAAAGCTAAAGCGGATACCCATAGCTCGCCACGTCAGGTAAGTGAATCCGATTTTGTTTCCGGCTTTACTCAGGAAGGTTTTGAAAATGCAGTTTTAAAAGCCAAGGAATATATTGTAGCTGGCGATATTATGCAGGTGGTGCTGTCTCAACGATTATCTATCCCCTATTCCGCTGCACCATTGAATTTATATCGCGCCTTACGTTGCCTTAATCCATCGCCTTATATGTATTATCTGAATCTGGATGATTTTCATATTGTCGGTTCATCACCGGAAATTCTGGTGCGTCTGGAAGATAATACGGTGACGGTAAGACCGATAGCTGGCACCCGTCCACGCGGCAAAACAGTTGAACAGGATCAACAATTGGAACAGGAGTTGCTTGCCGACCCGAAAGAATTGGCGGAGCATCTGATGCTGATCGACTTAGGGCGAAATGATGCCGGACGAGTAGCAAAAATCGGTACGGTAAAATTGACGGATAAAATGATCATTGAACGCTATTCTCATGTCATGCATATCGTATCCAATGTCACTGCCGAGCTACAACAAGATAAAGACGCCTTTGATGTACTGGCAGCGACATTTCCAGCCGGCACAGTCAGTGGCGCCCCTAAAATCCGCGCCATGGAAATTATTGATGAATTGGAGCCGGTTAAACGTGGCGTTTATTCCGGCGCCGTTGGTTATATTTCCTGGTCCGGCAATCTTGATACTGCTATTGCTATCAGAACCGCCGTTATAAAAGATAAAACCTTACACATACAAGCAGGAGCCGGCATTGTTTATGATTCGCTACCCCGCAACGAATGGGATGAAACCATGAATAAAGGGCGGGCGATTTTCCGTGCTGTCAGTATGGCTGAAGCAGGACTTGAAGGAGAACAATCATGAGTTCAGTAAAAGTTGTCATGGTCGATAACTATGACTCATTTACTTATAACCTGGTGCAGTATTTCGGCGAGTTGGGAGCTGCTGTGACCGTTGTCCGCAATGATGAAATAACAGTTGATGAAATAGCAGCCATGCAGCCGGATAAAGTTG
>CAYNIU010000337.1:0-1523 GCA_964397365.1 uncultured Methylomarinum sp.
CTGTATTGTAATAATTTAAAATTTATTTTGTCCTTTTTCTTGGGGTAGTATATTGGGGTGGAATAGGTATTTTTCTTGTCCAGTTACATTATCGCTTTTGGTGTAAAACTGCTAAAGAAACAAATGAATAAAAACCTAACAAGGCAAATGCACTCGGACGTCAAAAAGCGCCGCTCCTTCGTCGCTCTGCTTTTTACCGCCGGTGATTTGCGACGTTATACGCAAAAACGATTGCAACCTGTAACGACATAGGTTACAATTGATGCATGATACAGAGCTTTAAGCACAAGGGGCTGGAGTTATTCTTCAAAACGGGAAGAAAATCCGGTATTCAGGCTAAGCATTCTAAACGGATTCAACTCATTCTCGGCCGCCTAAATGCCGCTATTTCACCTGATGACATGAACTTACCAGGCCTGTATCTACATCAACTCTCCGGTAAACGATCTCAATATTGGTCCGTGAGAGTTAGCGGTAATTGGCGCATTACATTTCGTTTTAATGGCGTCCATGCCGAAGTTGTTGATTATGAAGATTATCACTGAGGTTACATCATGTTAATGCATAACCCGCCACATCCAGGTGAAGTATTAAAAGAACTATGTATTGAACCACTGGGCATAACTGTTACTGATGCCGCAAAGGCTCTAGGTGTTAGTCGCAAGACCTTATCGGCAATTCTTAATGGTAAATCTGGCATTAGCCCAGAGATGGCTGTGCGCTTATCCATTGCATTCAATACTTCGTCTGAGAGTTGGTTAAACCAGCAAACACAATATGATTTATGGCAAGCAGAGCAGCACCGTAAAAAACTTCATGTTAAGCAGCTGTCTGCAGCATAAAGCGTATAACAATTCGCTGCACGGGAATTTTGCTACGCTGCGCTTCGCAAAATCCCGTGAGCTATGTCGTTAGCCAAAAAAATAACCTATGAGCAGTTGCTATTTCAGACTTAAAATGATACTTTTAGTCATCATAACATAGAAATCTAAGAGTATTACTTTTATGGCGCAAGAAGCTATCCGCTACAATGACATTTCTGTACAAAAAGCCACATTTAAAGCAGGGTTAGCAACTCATGTTCATAGATGGTTCAGGCTCACACCTAGCTTTGGACCCGACCTAGTAAGAGAAATGCTTTGCGAGTTATCCTGTTCTAAAGATGAAGTAGTTCTTGATCCATTTAGTGGTGCAAGCACAACACTGATCGAAAGTAAATTAGAAGGTTTTGATTCTTATGGGTTTGAAATCAATCCATTTTTATATTGGGTAGGTAAAGCATCTTCAAATTGGAACCTAGATACAGAAAATCTAATTAAAGACAAAGCTGAAATACTTAAACAATTTAAAGAACAAAAAAGGTATATCACTTTTGATAATCTAGAAAATAATAATTTATACATTCCACCGATACATAATCCTCTCAGGTGGTGGAGGAAAGACGTAATAACAGATCTTCTTATTCTAAAACTATTCCACCCCAAAACACAAGACACAATTTTAAAAAAAATTATTCCATTCAC
>CAYNIU010000338.1:0-1503 GCA_964397365.1 uncultured Methylomarinum sp.
TTTCAGAGCATGATAACCAATAATCGCCTGACAACGCAGGCTAACAGCATGGTCGGCGCCTTAAATATTGCGCGTAGCGAGGCGGTCAAAAGAAATCAGTTGGTGGTTGTGCGTAAAACCGGTTCTAAATGGAAAGATGGCTGGCAGGTTTTTGTGGATGCCAATAGTAATCAAACATTTGATACGGGTGAAGAAGTGATACAAACCTACAGCGGCATTACTCCCGGTTTTTTTATCAATTCATCGCTTACCAATTACGTCGCCTATCGCCCTGATGGGCGTAGCAATACTAACGGAAATTTCTATTTTTGCTCGCCCAGTCAACAAGCAAAATTCAGGAAAGTGGTTATTGCCAATTCTGGGCGTATTCGCACGGAAAATTCGGAAAGTTATACTAACGTTTGTTAATTCATTATGTTAATTAATCTTTATCTGGCTTGTATTTCCTTAACTATTGTCTGTTATTACGCCATTGCCGCCGTCTATTTTCCGCAACTCTATATTTTTTCCACCTATGAAGATATGTATGGCGAATGGGGTCAAGCTTTTTTCTTTCTGGCAGCCTTTATTTTTTCAACCTTGAATGTCACTAATCCAGCCAGTGGACGTTTCCGGTGGTTTTTTATGCTGTTGGCATTGGCCTGTTTCTACACCTTTATGGAGGAAATTTCATGGGGTCAACGACTGCTGGGATATGACACCCCGGAATTTTTTGAGAAACACAGCTATCAGGATGAAGCCAATCTGCATAACCTTTTGACAGGCCCTGTTGAAAGCTGGACAAAAACCACACTCACATATCTTATTACCATTGGGCTAATTGGCTATGGCCTGATTTTTCCAATCACCCTAAAAATGCATTGGAAACTTTCGGTATGGTTTGAGCAGTTAGGTGTCGTTGCCCCGCCTATTGCTCTATTACCCGCATTTTTATTTGGCGGCCTGTTTGAACTGGAATTATTTTCATTTAATGAAGCAGAAGTTGCAGAATTACTGGTGGCGATGGCGATGGCCTTTACCGCCTTGAATTTTTGGCTGCATCAACATCAATCAAGCCCATCGAAAAGGCTTTTGTATTTTATTGCCATGACTGTTGCCGTCTCAGCATCCGCTTTTCTGACAACACAAACACTGCTACATAACCCGGAACAAAAAACCAGGATTAGCCATCGCCTAGCCAATGGTTATGATAAATTTGCTGACCGTTATGATCGTTACGATCACTATCTGGCGGTGGCGGAAGTGTTACAATTATACGATCAGCTAAAACCGGATAATACCGTAGTGTTACGGAGAATTGCCGATAATTACCAGTTATTGAATAGACCTGAAAAAGCCCATGAGTTTCTTTACCGCGCGATCAAAGTCGGATTAAAACGCTATGCCAAAGAGCCGGATAATGTTCCGGTTAATATTTCACTAGCCAAAAGTTACCACCAGGTTGCTCACCCTGAAAAGGTCTATTTTTACGGCTCCCATGCTTATGATGTTGCCTTACAGCAT
>CAYNIU010000339.1:0-1502 GCA_964397365.1 uncultured Methylomarinum sp.
TAATCACATGGCTGAGGCAACAACATGACTAAAGTAATTGCCGTGACCAATCAAAAAGGCGGTGTCGGTAAAACCACAACCAGCGTCAATCTGTCAGCTTCATTGGCTGCCGCCAAACGCCGCGTGTTATTGATTGATATGGATCCACAGGGAAATGCCGCTATGGGCTGTGGCGTTGTTAAAGAAGATATTGAATATTCCAGTTGTGAATTATTGCTGGAAGAAGTTCCAGTCGCGGAAATTATCGTAAAAAATACCGACATTGGTTTTGATGTGATCCCCGGTAATGCCGATCTGACGGCGGCGGAAGTGCAACTGATGTCAGCAAAACAGCGTGAACGCCGACTTGCCGATGCCTTGTTACCGATAAAAAAACACTACGACTATATTCTGATTGATTGTCCGCCTTCATTAAATATGCTGACCTTAAATGCCATGGTCGCAGCGGATAGCGTATTAATTCCCATGCAGTGTGAGTATTATGCGCTGGAAGGGTTAAGCGCACTTATGGCAACCTTGAAAAATATCCGTGAAACGGTGAACCCTGGATTGTCACTTGAAGGTATCTTGCGCACCATGTTCGACAACAGAAGCCGTTTAACCAAAGATGTCTCCGATCAGTTGCTGGAATATTTTGATGATAAGATTTTCAGAACCTGCATACCCAGAAATATCAGGCTGGCCGAAGCGCCCAGTCATGGTTTGCCGGTATTAATGTACGATAAAGCATCGCGTGGAGCGGTGGCTTATATTGCACTGGCCGGTGAAATGATTCGTAAAGAAAAGGAAAATTAAGGGGCTATGGCAGTCAAGAAAAGAGGTCTAGGGCGTGGTTTGGGCGCTTTGCTCGGTGATGTAACGCCGGCTGCGACAGAGGAAGAAAAGCCGCAACAGAGTTCACAGACTTTACCGATTGAATTTTTGCAACGCGGAAAATATCAACCGCGTAAAGATATTGATCCTGAAAAACTTAAGGAATTATCTGACTCTATTGCTGCTCAGGGCATTATTCAACCCATTATAGTTCGTAATCTTGAGGGTGATAAATACGAAATAATTGCCGGTGAACGGCGCTGGCGCGCGGCGCAATTAGCCGAATTGCATGAAGTGCCTGTCATCGTTAGAGATATTGATGATCAGGCAGTAATGGCTATCGCCTTGATTGAAAATATCCAGCGCGAAGACCTGAATCCGTTGGAAGAATCGGAAGCATTAAAAAGACTGCTGGATGAATTCGGATTGACCCATCAACAGATTGCCTCAGCCGTTGGAAAATCCAGAGCCACAGTATCTAATTTGTTAAGATTACTGGATCTGGATGGCGAAGTTAAAAATTTACTGGCGAAAGGACTGTTGGAAATGGGACACGCCAGAGCCTTATTGAGCTTGGATGGTAAGCTGCAAATAGATACAGCCTATAAAGCGGTTAAACAAGGATTGTCCGTTCGCGCCGTAGAGAAACTGGTAAAACAACAGCAACAAATCGCCGACGAGAAAAAACC